>DYNO01000174.1 GCA_020721025.1 Thiomargarita sp.
ACGACGCTGCTGCTAATAGACTCTCAAGCGGTGAAGAATACATGTAACGCCGGTGTAGAAACCAAAGGTTACTGCTTTTACAAATCGACCAACGGCATTAAAAGACACCTAGCAGTAGATAGTTTAGGCTTTCCCATTTTTACTCATTGTACCAAGGCAAACATTTCAGATGATAAAGGTTTGGTTGAAATGTTGACTGAAAATATTGATTATTTTAAAAACAGACCTTTGGATTTACCTAAGCTCACTATTTTGCTAGATAACGGTTATCATCCGGAGGCGATTACGAAACAATTGGTGAATGTTTACCCAGAAATCATGGATAAAGTCCAATTTGAGCTCTCGCCTAAACCATCCAAACAAGAAAAAGTCGCTCAAGGAAAAACCGGGTTTGTGCCCGTGAAAGCGCGCTGGGTTGTTGAACGTTCCAATGCTTGGGTTGAACGCTGTAAGTCTCTGGTTAAGAATTTTGAGCGCAATTTGTTCAATGCGAATCAAAAGCTTAAACTTTGCTTTGTCAGACTTCTATGCAAAAGATTAGCTACTTTTTATCCCCTTCCAATACTATCTGAAATTAAGTAATAACCTAATATAAAAAATGCCAAATAGGTTCTATACACCCTACGCTTGCTTCTCCCAGTCAAAAAATGGTGCAGACAGATTGTGATACAACGAGTTGCATCCATAAAAATTTTGCTAATCGGCATCATTTACAACTTTATGATAGACTTTATGTTATAGCGTTAGCGCGATACGAAACTCACAAGTTAGCGCGAGAAAATAAAAACTTACGTGCTGCCGTTTTAAACAAAATATTTTGAGGAGAATGTTATGAATTCAGTATTTTTCAAAAAATTAGGACTATTTCTGTCCATCTCAATTCTACTGCTCACCTTGTTAAATCCCCAATTCGCTTTTGCTGTCAATTATGCGCTGTCGTTCAATGGTTTAAATCAGTATGTTTCTGTTTCTCCGACAGTTTCATGGAGTGACACCGCCCCGATCACAATTGAAGCATGGATTAAAACCACAGAGAGTAAGCCACAAAATAATATCTTATCGTGGAGTGACGGAAATACCCATGTGATTGAATTCAGGACTTATAATGGCAAATTTGAGTTGATTAAATCAGGAACGCCAACCCATGTCATCAGCAGTGCTTCGGTAAATACTGGGAATTGGGTGCATGTTGCAGCGGTCAAGGATGGCTCAAATCAAGTCACTTTATATATCAATGGGATAGCAGACGGAACGGCGACACTTCACACCGATAATGCCGCAATGAATTTATTTTACATTGGCGTGATGAATTTTTCTGGAACGGTGGATTCAGCAACGCATTTTAATGGGCAAATTGATGAAGTGAGAATCTGGAATGTGGCGCGTACCCAAGCTGAAATTCAAACCACCATGAATTATCCTCTAGTGGGCAATGAATCTGGTTTAGTCGCGTACTACAATTTTGATCAAACTTCGGGTACGAATTTGCCAGACCTTGCGGGTGGAGATCATAACGGTACATTACAAAGTTTCACCGGGACAGAGTGGACAACATCTGGCGCGCCCCTAGCTCCCGGCAATGCGCTGTCATTCAATGGTTCAAACAGCTATGTGCAGACCAATGAAGTCAATCTGGGAACTTCCCCTTTTACCTTTGAAGGGTGGGTTAAGCCGAATGGTACTAGCGGTTGTATTTATAATAATCGTACTTCAGAAATGGGATCAGCAGGGAACTGGTTCAGTTTATCATTATCGAATAATAATAAGTTAGGTATTGAATTAGCGGACGGGGGAGTTGGGGGCTATACCGCACCTGCTGGGAATATCAGTTTAGCTCCCGGTGTTTGGCATCATATCGCGGTGGTAAAAAATGCAACCCATGTAACATTTTATGTGGATGGAGTTTTAGATGCTCAAATTCCAGACACTTTCGCTAGAAATCTTACCGGTTTGGGTGCGATGACAATGGGTGTAAGAAACAACGCCTTATCACCTTTTAACGGACAAATCGACGAGTTTCGTGTTTGGAAAACTGCTTTATCGCCAACACAGATTCAAGCCAATATGCACAACGTCTTGGTCGGCAATGAAGCAAATCTTGAAGCCTACTATAAGTTTGACTTAACGACAGGGAGCGTTTTGCCGGATATCACCGGGCGCGGACATAATGGTACATTGATAAACAGTCCATCATGGCAACCCTCCGGTGCGATGGCTCCTTTCCCGATTTCTGCAAGTGACGTGACTACAACTGGTTTTACTGCGAATTGGAATGCTGTGAGTAGCGCAACCGGCTATCGGATTGATATTTTTGATGCGGCTTTGAATCCTATCGGTTTAAATATCTCCGCAGGTTCGGGAACGACATTTAATGTAACAGGTCTGACGCTGACTCCCGGCACAACTTACTATTTTCTGATGAGAGCCGAAAAAGGTGCATGGACGAGCCCCAATTCCACTGCGGTTTCATTCATGCTCCCACCCGGCAATGCACTGCAATTCAGTGGCTCAAACCATGTAGATGTAGGAACAGGGATTAATCTAGTCAACCAATCGTTTACCGTAGAGTTCTGGGCAAAAAGAAATCCATCCACTGTTTATCAGATGGCAATCAGTCAGGGAACAGCCTCGTCAGATCACGCTCTTGCTTTAGGTTTTATCAGTTCAAATCAATTTGACTTTAGTTTCTGGGGCGATGATTTGGTTACAACGACTGCTTATACAGAAAGTGATTGGCACCATTGGGCAGGTGTGTATGATACCTCTATCGCAACAGGTATAAATCGTTGGCTGTATCGGGATGGCATTTTGGTGGCAAGTGATCGGGCAGCCGGTAATTATCAGGGGAGTGGAAATTTTTATATCGGCATAACCAGTTACACCGGCGACCACTTTCCCGGAGAAATCGACGAAGTTCGTATCTGGAATGTGGCGCGTACTCAGGCGGAAATTCAAAGCAAGATGTATCACACCCTTGCTGGAAATGAATCTGGTTTAATCACCTATTACAATTTTGATCAAGCCATTGGAAGCACTACTTTACCTGATCTGACCGTAAATGCTCGCAATGGTTCACTGGTGGGCGCGCCAACATGGACAGCCGCGACGTGGAATTATGGTTTTCCTTACGTGACCACAGGCACCGCTTCGGCAATTCATGGCACCACAGCTTCGGTCGGCGGCACACTGGTTGATCCCGGTGTCAGTACCGTCACTGCCAGCGGAATTTGTTATGCCACCACTACCAGCCCCACAATACCCTGCACCAATGACGGCGCAACCACTGCCACGACTGCATTCACAAGTAATTTAACCAGCTTGACTCCGAACGGAACACCGTACTACGCCCGCGCCTACGCCACTAATTTCAATGGGACAAATTACGGCACTCCTTCCAGTACGGATGTCACGTTTACCACTCACTACATTCCAGTCATTGCACAAACATCACCCCTCAGCGTCACCATGAGTCAAAATAGCACACCGACAGGATGGGTTACGCCAACGATCACCGCCTCCGATACCGAGAATGATACATTGACGTGGAGTGTGAATACCCAAGCAACTCATGGCACGGCAACGATTTCTGGCAACGGCGCGTCTCCCACCACCTTTACCTATTCGCCCAATTCTGATTTTACCGGTTCAGACAGTTTTATTGTACAAGTGGCTGATGTAGATGGCAGTGCAACAATCACGGTGAATGTGACAATTACGCCCACGCCGCCGACCTATCCAATGGCAACCACGCTTCCCGCTCTTGGTCAAACCATTCAATTTGATACTTTGGTCGGTCAAGTGCAAACGCTCCCATTGATTTTAAAAAACTTTGGTTCAGCCGTGCTGTTTTTTAATGGTATCAATACACCCGTCGCACCGTTCAATTATCCGAAACCGCTGCCGTTTACCTTTATTCCGTATGGCGATGCAAGTGGCAGTCCGCAAACTTTAGAATTGAGTTGTGCACCGACAGAAATCGGTTTAAAAACCATGACGTTGCAAATCACCACCAATGATCCTGCCGCGCCAACCTTAAGTTACACTTTAGAATGTGTGGGCAGACAACCGATTGCGCTCAGTTCAGTTGCAAATAATACCCCGTTAAATTTTGGCTCGGCGTTGATTAATAACACGTTGACCCAAACGATCACCTTCTCAGAAAATGGCAACGCTGATCTCATTCTCAATTCAGCCACGATTACGGGTGCAAATGCGGATCAATTTCACATCACCGCGCCTGCAACTTTCCCGATCACAATTGCAGAAGGTTCGACAACTTCTCAAGCAGTTACCGTAACTTGTACGCCAACCACTGCGACAGTTTTAAATGCCACGTTGCAAATTGCTATCAACGATCCGCTCAACCCGACTTTAACTTATCCGCTACAATGTTCTGGTTTATACAGCTTGGCATTAAGCACTTCTGGACAAGGCACAATAGCGGGTTGTGGCAGCAGTTGTACCCAAAATCATCCACAAGATGCAAATGTCACCTTGAGTGTAACGCCTGCAACGGGATGGCAATTCAGCAGTTGGGGCGGTGATTGTGCCAATGGACAGGTGACAATGACGGGCAATAAAAGTTGCTCTGCGAATTTCATCCAAACTGTCACCAATCCCACCGACCCAAGTAACGGAAGTGGAACAGGATCAACGACTTCTCCGGGGGACACGGGCGGTTCAACCACACCTCCACCGTCTAATAATGGCGGAACATCGACTGGCGGATCAACCACTTCCCCAAATTCTGGAACTGGAGGAGGTACAACCGCGCCGACGGATTCAGGCTCAAGCGATTTGAATAACTCAGTGGTTGCCGTTGTTCCTACAAGTAATGCTTCTGTGGACACTGCAATGTCAAACTACAATCAGACCGCTACCAATTTGACTGTTTTGCCGAATGGGAGCGTTTCTGGTGGCACATTGGCGGGAGAAGTCACCAATCAAGGCTTAATTGCCAACATCACCATCGCACCCAATACCACAGTCACAGGTGGAAAACTCAGCGGTTTCAATACCAATTCTGGCTTACTCAGTGATGTCACTATCAGTCAATATTCTCAAGTACAGGGTGGCAATTACGCGGGCAATATTCTTAACAAAGGCACATTGAACAACCCAATTTTATCGCCCAGTAGCACGGTGATAAACAGCGGAGTGATTGAAAATCCTGTGATTCTGCCCGGTGCGAATATTTCAGGGGGAACATTGGTGGGAACGATCATTGTGTTGGGAACATTTGACAGTGTTTCAATTCCGCCCTCTGCAACGGTGATCACCCAAGTTTCTAAAATTCCGACCGCTATTTTTAAACAAGTGACCGCTCAAACACTTGCTTTATTGCCACCCAGCGTTATCAGTCAAATTTCACCGGAACAGTTCGCCGAAATTCCCGTATCTTCCCTCAGTGGTTTGACTGCGCAAAATATGATTGCAATTTCTCCCCAAGTTGTCCAATCGCTTGATGCCAAACAGATTGCCGCGTTGAATCCGGAAGAATTTAAAACCATGCCCGGCGACGGTGTTGCTAAATTTCTGACTAATTTTGACACGGCTGCGATCACGCCACAAGAAGCCGAGAAATTGTTGCCTGCGCGTTGGACAATTGACTCCAATGGCAATTTAACCGCACCGCCCGGCACTGCAATCGCGTTTAAAGTTTTAGAACAGAATAATTTACCAAAAGGTTTACGTTTGCCCAATCTCACCGATCTCAACAGTAGTTTTGCACTCGGCGGGAACGGTTCGCATCCATTACTAAATCAATTAAATCAAGGTGTTGCAACAGAAGGCGGGGCAGTGACTCAGCAAAAATCTGGGGTGGTACAAACAGAAGTGGCGGGGACAGTGAGCAACGGACGGAAAAGTCAATTTGCGTTCATGATTGATCCGGAACATATTTTTATTCTCGATGAAAATGCGTTGCGTGGTTTACAAATCAATGAGCAGGGGCAATATATCGTTGTCACCGAAGACGGCAAACAAATTCCCATCACGCCGATGACCAAAGACCCCGAAGCCCTGCTGACCGTTTTGGGGGAAAATGCCGAAGTGGATATTCAACAAACGGGGGAAGTGTTAATCAAACATATTCCCATCAAACGGACGCGTGACGGTGAAGAAATTCACAGTGTTGGCATTTTCGACCCCTTTATTGAACCTGCACCGGAAGATATTTGTACACCTGAAGGTATTTGTGATTGGGATCAAGCCGATGCGTCGATGCAACCGGGGTTACGTTCTGCCAGAAATCTACGCGCCCAATCGGCTGCAAAAGTGACTTATCCCGATGGCACTTCACAGAAAATTTATCCCGCAGTCTTGTTCCCAGACATTTTGGTTGCAGAAGCCAAAAAATTTGCGGGCGTGGAGAAAGCGATTTTTCGGGTGGATGGCATTGTCGCAGTCACCTATCAAGGCATGAAATTATGGTTGATTCCAACGTTTGATGTGCACGTGCAACCCATTCCTGTTGGCAGAAAGTTTCCCCCCAGTTTGACATTAGAAAAGGAATCGTTAATTTACCAAGTGCCTTATGGCGATAATTTGGTGACAACAACGTTATCTATCATCGAAGCCCCTTCAATCCCATAAAATTCTCTCCTTATCGAGAAATATGTGCTACTTATGAATGGTATTCTGAAGTTGCGTACAGTGTTTCTCAAAATGCAGT
>DYNO01000175.1:0-2162 GCA_020721025.1 Thiomargarita sp.
GCGTGGGACGAAGTTCTATTTTATGAGCTAATAACATTTGCTTTTCCTAATAAAACCTAATGAATCATAGCAAAATTAGTGATAGTTGTCAACCCATGTTTTCAAGTTCTGCAATCAAGTGATGCGCGTCAAGTTCCGCCGTTCTGCCTTGTTGCAACAGATTAATTTGCTGCGCCAACCATGCGTTAAAATCGTGTTCGTAAAGTTCAATCGCTTGCATCATATTCCTCACTGCTTTTTAACATCTGAGTGGATTATCAAACAATTCGCCATGCCCGATCCCGTATCTCTTTCAAATTTTTCCAAAATCTATGAGGATCGACCCCAAAAATTGCGCTAATCATTCCTAATCCGAGTTCTTTTGCCGTTTCTTCGCTCAATTCCCCACGAGACGTTTGTTCTTTGAAGAAGTATTCGATTTTCTTGAGAAATTCTTCTTGTGTCAACATTTGGTCAGACAATTTGTGCAACACAGTCATCATTTCTAACGTGGGATTCTCACTGCGTACCGCGCCCAGCAATTCGCTCACCGGATAATTTTTTTCATCACCCTGATAATATTTTTCCCTGCGTTGTTCTAAGCTGACCAATTTTTTGTAACTCACGGTTTCATTGGGATTATCTGGCAAACGGATTAATTCCACTACGTCCATTTTTGCGAAAATCTGATGAATATCACGAAACATGTACAGCAACGCTGCAAAATATTCTCTTTTCTGCTGCCCGTTCACGTCGATAAAAATCTTTTTGGCTTCTTCATCCGCCTTGACCACTGCCGCAGCTTTAAATCGTTGATTTTCTAACACCACCCCAGTGCGCCAACGCAATTGTTGCTTGATGTCGCGGTGCATCTTGACGATGAATTTTGCAATAATAGATTTTGGTAAGAATTTGTATTGCAAAATAAAACGAATTGCATTTTCGGTACTAAAATCGAAATTGGGTTCTTCGACTGGCAACAGGTCAGGAATCAAAATTGTTTGTTTATCGTCTAATTCATAACACAATTCAAATTTTTTCATCAACTCGATGATATAACTGTGTTTATGGCGCGGATGGGTTTGTGGATTGAGCAAGGGTTCAATCTCTGATCTTTTAATCACCCCCTGTTGTTTTGCCAACACTTTGGACGTGATGATGTCATACACAGCTTGCGTCACCCAACGCGGATTAATCACACTGGTTTCTTCAAGTCCAAGGTCATTGAAGTAAATCACAATGCCGAGATCATGCAGAAATGTGACGAGGACTTGCTGCGATTTTTGTTCAGAAACGTTCTCCTGACGGCACAGTTCGACATAAGTGTCATACGGAATAAAATCGACTTGAGCTTGATTCTTGTTCTCCAATGCGATTTTTACTGCTAACCACGCGGAAGACCAAAGCGTTTTTAAAATTTCTACTTGTAAAGCTGCTTGTTGAATGGCAGATTTTAATTTAGCAATCCCATCTTTTGTTTTGCAAGAAATTCGATGAAAATCAATAATAAACGGATACTTTTCTTTGAGAAACTTGCGATTGACATCGAAGCCGGGGTTTTCATCCATTTTATTCAAAATGATCAAGGTCGGCGATTTGCCCCCAAAAGATTCGATGTGTTGCAGCCAATATTCAGTTTTTTCATCTTTGCGCCCGTCGAGAATCAAGAGATATAAACTGCGCTTAGAAAGAAAAAATTGATGGGTGGCATGCATAATTTCTTGTCCGCCAAAATCCCATAAATGCGCTTTAACATCCTGCACCTGTTCAGTGGAAAATAGCCAATCACGGATTAGAATGCCATGCGTCTGCGATTCATGCTTGTCAAACGGTTCATCAAATAATTGTTTTATCAACGAAGTTTTACCCGAAGCACCGTCGCCCACAAAAATCGCTTTTAGTTCATTCAGTGCGTGGGCATGTCTCAACGGTTTGAGGTATTCTCGAATGGCATCCAGTCCGCGATCAATGATTTCACGAGGTGGGGTTTCAAGTGGATTATTGCCTAAATCCAAATGTTGCAAATTTTGCAGTTGTGCGATTTCCGGCGGCAAGGTTCTCAACTGGTTGGAATCTAAGCTCAATCCTTGCAAATTTTGCAGTTGACCGATTTCCGGCGGCAAGGCACTTAATTGATTGGAATATAAGCTCAAAAATTGTAAATTTTGCAGTTGACCGATTTC
>DYNO01000175.1:2262-6634 GCA_020721025.1 Thiomargarita sp.
GTCTAGGTCGGTCATGGGGTGTTCCTTTTTTGTCTGAATCAGATAAGATTTTTAAACGTCTGAACCAAGATTCTCAGGATTTTTGGATGACCATGATTTCGCTTTTAATCAAGGCAATCGTGTGAATCACGTAAATCCCGGTTCAGACATTAAGATATTTATTCAATTGTTTATCAAAACTTAAAATCTCTTTATTTTCAACAATATGATAACCATAGAGCACAGCATCGACAATATCCATATTTTTTGCTGCATAAAGCATCAGTGCTTGTTTAATCACAGCCACTTTTTCAACTTCTACAATATGTTCATCAAAGAGTAGCATTAATTGTCGCACAATGTCTTGCCTTGAGATTTGATATACTTTTTGCAAGACATAAACCACTTCACAAAAAACCTCTGTAGGCAAAAGAACAGTATTATTTTCAAGTAAATCAGCCGACTTTTTTGAAAGTTCTTTGTGATCATTGAGTAAGTAACGCAAAATCACATTTGCATCAACGAGAATCATCATTCATCCCTACACTATTCTGCCACGCATGAGCCTCTTGCGGAATTAACTCGGCATTCGCATATTGATGTAAGCAACCCAGCAAACTCTTGCTTTTCTTCGGCGCATCTTCAGCAAGTCGATATTTCTGCAATAAAAAATCAACATAATCATCCGTTTCAGTAACCAGTTGTGGAGGTAACTGCTGAATTTTACGTTCAAGTTGGGCGATGATGTCTAGGTCGGTCATGGGGTGTTCCTTTTTTGTCTGAATCAGAATTTTCAGATTCCTGTTTTCACAGGAACAAGATTTAAGAATTTTCAGAATAACGGCAACGGCTTTATTTTAGCATCTTGTCTGGTTTTCATTCTGTAAATTCTCAAATTCTGAAAATTCTGATTCAGACAATATAGATAAAATTAGATTTAAAATCAAGTAATTGGTTTATTTTGGCAAAACGATTATCACGCCGTCGGTTGAAAAAATCTATCCGAAGCCAATTCCATGACTTAGTTGTATATAATGACGATTTGATTATTTTGAAGCAGATAAATTCATGCCTTCTTTCGATGTCGTATCAGAAATTAATTTACACGAATTAGCGAATGCAGTCGATCAAACGCAACGGGAAATTGCAACGCGCTTTGATTTCAAGGATGCAGACGCGCAGGTGGAACAGAGCAAGGAAAATATTACACTTGATGCACAAAGTGAGTTTCAAATCAATCAGATGCTTGATATTTTGTATAAAAAACTCGCCAAACGCGGTATTGATGTCACCTCGTTGGAAGAAGGACAAATAGACGTGCAAAATCGGCGGGCGCGATTGATATTGAAAATCAAACAAGGCATTGAGACGGAAACCGGTAAAAAAATTGTCAAACTGGTGAAAGAGACGAAGTTAAAAGTACAAGCCACGATTCAAGGAGAGCAAGTACGAATCACGGGTAAAAAGCTGGATGATTTACAACAAGTGATTGCGATGTTGCGTGGGCAAAATTTGGGTTTACCGTTACAGTTTAGTAATTTTCGCGATTAATCTTAATCTAAGGAATCTATCATGTATAAATATTTGTTTCTCGCCGTATTTTCTGCGTATTATTTGAATTCTAGCGCGACTGAAGTCACTCCGCCTGCGGAACCGCCAAAAGTGCAAGAAAGTGGTGCAGCGGTATTGCAGCCGGGACAACCCCCCAGTCCGCCTCAGAAAGAGGTGAAATCAGAAGCCGCTGAACCTGCGAAAACCGCACCGCCCAAGGTGGAAGAAAAACCCGCGCAAAATTCCGATGCGGTGAGTGTGATTCGTGAATCATTGCAACGGCTGTTACGGGTCGGGACGGAAAAAATTGAAGTTAAACCGTCAATCATTCCAAACATTTACGAAGTTTCTGTCGGTAGCGAAGTGATTTACATGACCGCAGACGGGCGTTACATGGTTATTGGCGACGTGCGGGATGCAAAAACGGGTGAAAATATCACCGAGAGAAAACGTTCAGAAATGCGTCTGGCGACAATCAAGTCGATTAAAGAACAAGATACGATTGCGTTTAAACCCAAGGAAACCAAGCATGTAGTTCATGTATTTACCGATGTCGATTGCCCATATTGCGCCAAATTTCATCAAGAAGTGTCCAAGTTAAACGAAGCTGGGGTAGAAATTCGCTATTTGGCATTCCCACGTTCGCCCGAAGGTTCGGAAGATTTTAACAAAATGGTTTCCGTGTGGTGCTCAAAGGATAAACAACAAGCCCTCACAGATGCCAAGGCAGGCAAGGAAATTGAAAAAGCCACATGTGATGGACCCGTGAAACAAGAATTAGAAATCGGCAGAAGTGTTGGCGTTTCAGGCACTCCCGCGTTAATTTTGCCCAACGGTGAATTATTGCCCGGCTATTTGCCCGCGGATCGTTTGGTGGCGTATCTCAAAGAATCGACGGGAAAAACTGGAGCGAAGATAGAATAATTGCCCTCTGAAAATGTTTTCATGTTGCTGGGTTATCAATCCTCGTTGAAATCGTTTTCAAATTGCATTCAATATTCAATCGGTTGAAAAACTGGAATATCTAATTTCAACTGATTGATTTTACAGATGATCATAAAAAACAATTCGATTCCATTGATAACGCAGCACATGTTTAATTTCTACATGAGTACGCAAGTAACTATCTATTTTTATGCGAAATTATCTTAAATTTCTAAAAAAAAATCCTTCATTACTCAAAAAACGGCGCAAATACAACGTTTCAGCCGATGTTTGTCTGATTTTGCATGGCAACACGTTAATTCCAGCCTGTTGTGAAGAGTTAGTTGCCCAACACAATCAAATGTTATTAAACATCACGCCAGATGAAATTGCGCAAGCGGCGCGTCTGTTGTTGCCCAGCACGACGGCTCAAGTTCGCATTGCTCTGGCATTGTCAGGAAAAGAATTTGCAGCAACCAGTCTTACCCTCCCACCGACGATTGCCGAAACCAGTTTAAAAAATGCGGTGCGTTTACAATTGTCAACTTTATTACCGAGTTACACCAAACCTTTGCTGATTGCAATCCGTCCCCAAGTGAAGGGAAAACCGACGGTCGCGTTGTGGATGCCTACGCAATTTGCCGAAGAATTATTTCAAGCGTTTGAAAAAGTAGGATTATTTCTCGCCTACGTCCTGCCGCGTCCGCTGCTTGCCCTGCCTCGGACTGTGACAGAAGTGATGCAAGTTTATGATGAAGATGAAGAATCGATTTCCTGTTTTGAATGGTCGGGCGCGGCAATTGAGCGATGGTTGTATGTGCCAAAGGCAGACTGTGAAGATGAAGAATTTAAGACACAACTGACTGAAATTATTAGCAATTTTTTGGAAGGTGCCACGCAAATTACTAAAAATAAGCTAGAAGACTGGGAAAATTTACCCATGCCATCGAGCATTATTTATGGCTATTCTTTTATCCCTCCCAGCACCTTGACGCGGATGATTGCGTTGGCGCGCACCAAAACTCGCCGTAATATTATTATTGTGGCAGCGGTTGTTATCTTGTTGATTATTGGGGGTGTGGTCGCGCTCAAAAGATATGAATATCGGTTAGAACGGTGGTTAGGACAATTGCAAAATCGCACATTGGATGTCAGCCGGTTGCGTAACGAAGTCGATACGATCAGCCAAGATATCGCGCCAATTAAAGAGTTTCCCCGTCAAGAAGTTGTACAGATTTTGCAACGTTTGAACAGCTTAATTAAGCCAACGGAAGGATGGATTACCAGTTTTACCATTGACAAGGGCGAAGTGGAAATCAAGGGATTTAGTCCCAATCCGGAACGTCTGGTGCAAATGTTGGGGTCAGAGCCGATGTTTGAAGGGGCGAGTTTTAACCAACCGCGGCAGGGAGAAAATTTCAGTATTCGCTTTAAGTTGCGTGATCTGAACATTGGGGAATATTGGAAAAAATATTTTATGCCAGATCAAAAATAGCGGGATTGGGACGACATAACGCTATCGAGTTGTTTAACCTAATAAATTTTAGGCTCGAACGTAGCATCATTGAGAATTTCCATATTTTCACCTTTTTGCCCAAGTACAAAAAAGCCCTGTCGATACGCATACTTAGCCACATCTTCAGGGATAACTGCTCCCGCGACGGCACCGTACAATATCGCATCACTGTAACGAGGAAAAAGCATTTTAAACTTTTCCAAACGTTCCAAATGCTCCTTAACATCATCAATGCTCAAAAAACTCTTTACTTCCACCGCAACACAATGTTGGTCGTTGGTCACCAATAAATCAATTTCTGCCGCGATTCCATTTCGTTTACTCACCACATTATGATGAACTTCATGAACCGATCCTAAAAAGTTATGAATTGTTCGGACAAGATGTGCGAATGATTCTCAC
>DYNO01000176.1 GCA_020721025.1 Thiomargarita sp.
TACCGTTAGCTTCGTAAAGTGGCACAGCAAAAACATACTATATCATCTTGCTAATCACTGTTATGAACCTCTATCAATGATGGTAAACGACTGATTTCAGTCACTGGAAGTCAATGTTAGACAAGTTCAGAATTCAGTTATTGGTGATTCAGTCGTATATAGCTATATTGAACTAAATATAGCTAATTTGGTAACAGGAACTAACTCCAAAGCTCACTGTACGATGAAATTTATCGGTAATTGACCGTTGTACGCCAACACGCCATTGACCGCATAGCCAATATAAACAGTAAAATTCCCCGGCATCCCCATCAAATTCCCTGAATAAATCGCGACCGGCAACTTTTCTGGCAACGCTGCCACCGCAAATGCCGCCGCCAATGTTTCCAATTTTTCATCCCAAGGTATCCACGTATCCCCTTGACGCATAAAGGCAGTGTATCGCGCTTGCGGAGCGGTATAAACGCCTACCATGAAGATTTGGGCAGCTTGTCCGATATCACGCCGATCTGCAACAATTTCCGCGCTCAAACTCACCGGTTCTGCCTGATTAAACAAAAAGTTATTTGCACCGGCTACCTCAAGTTTTCCAAAAAATTGGGCAGCCGTCCCACGATAATCCCGACTCGCCAAATCAATCGCAATTCCTTGATTTTCACTGAAATATTCAAACGCACCGATGTCTAATATTTCCTGCTGAGGAAAATCAATGATCCCAAATCGAGCCAGTAACGCCGTCAAACTCGCCGGTGTCACCGTTCCGCGATTAATGGCAACGCTGCCCGTGCGAATCTGAAAATTTCCCATGCTATTATCATAACGATTGCGGGTGGCAAAATAATCATAGTACAAAAACAACGGGTCTTGACTCACTCCCTGTAATTCCCAAGGGGTTTGAGTCTGCACACTCTCCAAACTTTGATAGGTGTTATTGTTATTACTCATCTCCCCAAACTTGCTAAAATCTGTCCAACCATTGCTGTAGTATAAATTGTGATTGAGAACAAATTGTGCATCATCGACCGTTCCTTTATGATGAATGCCAAATTCTGCATTATTGACGAAAATATTGTTAATAATCTGCGTATTAACGTTAGAATGTGTTTCGTATTCCTTGGTGCTCCACAATCCTAACCCATAGTTTGCATTCGCAAGTACGTTATTCACGATCAGCATTTCACCATCGCGCCAACTTTGGGAACCAAAAATATTCGCCCAACTGTTTTTATAAAGCACATTACGATAAATATTCAAGCCGCTAGAATAATTTGCATAAATCCCAAATGCAAACAGTCCATTCCACCGTCCCCGCAATTCCGCCACCGCACTCCAACCAAGATTATTGCGAATGGTATTGTTCATAATCAATACATCACGAAATATATGACTGGTCGGGGGTAACCCGGTAAAAGTTAACGCGCCACAATCCGCCACCATCTGACAAGTTTTTTCAATGACATTGCCGTGAATTAAAATATCGCCCGTTTTGATTTCCTGCGGGGTAAAACCAAAAGTTTTCGCAGCATCTGACGACTGAATCAGGCTGTGACTGAACTTGATACCATCGAAGGCAGTATGATGTATTCGATTGTTTTCAAATCGTAATTTGTCAGCAAAATAAAATTCTAATCCCGCTGCCCGATCTTGTTGCGCTCGATAACTCAAATGATGCAATTCGTTATTTTTAATCACGACGTTGGTGAGCGGGGCGGTGGTGAGATTTGCATTACTACTCGACGTGGGATAAAAAAACAGTCCGTCGCTATCCATGTTGGCAATTTGGGAATTTTCTAAAATCAAGCCGTTGATTTGATTGGCACTGGTTGAGGTTGCTCCGACATCTTGTTCAATCCAAATACCATGATTGGCATAACTTAAGTTTAAGTTTTTCAAAACAATTTGCTGACTGCCCTGATCCTGTGCATTCCAGAGTTGAATCGCGGTTTCTTGACACAAATCAATTGTGATCCCATCTAACGTGATATATGACAAATTGCTCAGATCAACACCCACAGTTCGCTTAGAAATTTCTAATGATATCAAATCTTTCGCTAGAATATATAAACGCTTTGTGGTTGAGTCAAACCAATATTCGCCATCACTGTCTAACAGTGCCGGATGATTTTCCACATAATATTTACTACCCCAACCCAAGCCGGGCGTATTGAGCGTTTTATAATCTGCTTTGGGAGAAATGGTAATGCGTCCTTCGCTCACTTCATGATTGACAATGGGACGGCGATAAATGAAATATCCTTGACTGTTGTCTGTCGTTACCAAGGTCGCACCGGTCAAATTGCCCAATGTGGTTAAATTGCCTTTGGAAATATCGGAGGGTGAATTGTCGTTGTGACGGTCGGTTAATTGGGTCAGCGAACGCAGGGGAGTTTCGCAACTGGTGGGCGAACTACAAGTGACTTCGGCACTGCCCCCGTCGGCTGTCCACCAAAATTCGTGTTGTTTCCATTCAGTTTGCGCCTGCCAATCGGGTTCACGCGCCAAGCTGAGACGTTGCGTCGTTTGTCGAGAGTCCAATTTCTGGACAAAGCGCGGTATTTCAGTGTCCCACTGAGATAAATCCGCCCATACAATCTGATTCCATTTTGTGGTGGGAAATCCCAACGTGTTTTCAGTCAAAGATTGCCACACGTTCACCACTTCCGCACCACGGATAATCACGCTATCGGGTTGTTCTGCTTGATAAATAATTGGATTGTTGGCGGTGCCTGAGTGGATGGGTTGTAGCGTTTCCCGGTAAATTCCCGGTTGAATGTGTACAATGCTGCCCGCGGTGGCTAAAGTTGTCGCTTTTTGTAGGGTACGCAGGGCAGTTGCTGCTGTTAGACCGTCAGCGGCATCATTGCCATGATTTACATCCACCCAAATTTCCGCAGCTCCTACGGGAGAGCCGAGTAAAAGTAGCAAGTAAGTGAATGCCAACATAATCAGGTATTCCAAAGTAGTGAATTCGATAAGTTATTCTACCGAGTTTTTCAACGATGGTAGGAATTACGCAGTTCAAATCTAATTTTCAATTTATTCAAAAAGTTAGTATTTTGATTGATTTTTCGATATTTAAACAGAATCAACTGCGTAACTCCTAATGTTGTTACTGGAACTAACTCAATTCTTGAATTGTTTCATGTGCAACCCGCGTTCAATCATTCTAAAACTGAGGATACCATTCTGACGGCGCGGCACGTAATCGCTTCAGTGAGGTTGAGGAAATGCGTAATAGTGGTTTGGGAAGTAGTTGCAACTTATTCTCTGAATTCAATAAATTCAGGCTGTCTGCGTTGCGTCTGCCCCTAGAGTAACAAGGCTCTTTGAGGAGTTTTCCGGCATCTAAAAAATTGGAGGGCAGGGTGAATAAATCATTGGTAACTTCTTGAATTGGTGAGTTAATTGAGATATTGCCATCATCACCAACTAGGGATGACGCGCTGATTACGCTGTCAGGCGAACTAATAAATCGTCCCGCTGCCACCCGAATATTGCCTCCTTTTCCTTCCAGTGCTTGGGTCGTCAAGGTCGCACCATTTAAAATCACAATTTGCGAATCTAATACCACAATATCACCGCCATTGCCCTTACCTCCACTGACACTGGTAGAAATTTTGGCTCCTTCCACCAGCAAGCGCGGCGAAATGATTTCAATGTTACCACCACTGGCATTCTTGGTTTCGGTGGTGATGGTGGAATAGCCGGAAATGGTAATTCTCCCGGCGCGAATCATAATATTGCCCCCGTCGCCGGCATATTCTTTGTCACCGAGCGAATCGCTGAATATTCCACTGGGAACTTTTGAAGATTGATATTGATTTGAAATCGTTAATTCGTTGCTCACGTTGACATTAATCACGCCGCCCCGACCTTCGCCCCACGTACTTCCCCCAATCAATCCCATATCTGCCAATGTCAAGCGTTGTGTGTGAATATCAATCGTTCCCGCGTTGCCTTGGGTGCCGTCACTGACGATTAATCCAGAATCATACAATGTCATATCCGTTGCGAATATTTCGATGTTACCCGCATTTCCGGCTCGATTGATTCGGGGAATGCGGAATGCTTCCAAATATCCCGATCCCGCCTGCGAATTACTCACAACCCCGCTTTGTGCAAACCAGTTATTATCTTGTTGAGTTGCTTCATCATACACCGTTGTTTTTTCTAACCCATGAGCAGTAAAAGTCTCGGTTGTGATTTTAATATTGCCACTGTGTCCCCCACCGTAGGTGGATACGGCAATTTCCCCGCCACCGGATAGACGAATATCTTTGGCTATCACAGAAATATTGCCCCCATTGCCCGATATTTCCTTCGTGGCGTATGCCGCTGAGATGATGCCACTGGGAAGGAGAAACTGACTTAAATATTTGCCATCCACTGCCAATTGATGATTCAGATGAATTTCCGTATCCCCAGAATGACCCGTGCCATAACAGCCATTGAGAATCAAGCCGCCCCCAAAAATATGTAAATTATCCGCCGTGATACGCACATTGCCACCCTGCCCAATCCCTTGCGTGTTCATCACAATGGCTGAAAAATCTTGTTCGCCATGCAAAACGATGTCAGTCGCTTGAATTGCAATATCGCCCCCCGTCAATTCTCCCAACGTCTGCGAATCAATTTGTGCATCATGCAAGTGCAGTAAACCGGAGCGAATCGAAATATCCCCACCGCGCAGACCTGTTGTACTGATATGTGCTTGATTGAGGTTGATCGCACCTTGTTCAAGTTGCCGATTTGCAATCAGTGGATCAATCTTGCCGGGCGCGGAAACACTGATTAATTGCACCATACCCGCAGCTGCTGTGATTTTGGTGCTGTAATTGGGAAAAACTAAAGTATCTATAGGTGGATTGTAAATTCGTGGCGATGTTCGCGGGTCTGAGACAAGTTTCCCAGTAAAATGTAAATCACCACCAATGAGCGATAAAGTTTTGCCTTCAGATACAGATAAATGCGAATCTCGAACTTGTATCGCTGCGGGGGAATTGCGGAGAAAACCAAACGATTCCACAGGTGCCACACTCAGCACAGAATTTTGAGGCGATTGGGCACTGAATTGGGAGCCATCTTGAAAATGCAAACTATCCGCAGTCGATGCGAAAAAACTTCCAGAAACGTCAAGCTGGGCATGTTCCCCAAAAATAATACCTTGCGGATTCAGCAGATACAAGTTAGCATTGGGAAGGGTTGAGCGAATTGTTCCATCAATAAACGAGGGTTGCGTCCCAGTCACGCGTGACACAATTGTGTGAATCTCATGACTTCCTGAGAAAATCGCGGTTTGTTGCGCATTCAGATTAAATTCTTGAAAACTATGAAAAAGGCGATCACCCACTTGTTGCCCCAACGTCGGCGGGATAGAGAGAGTCTGACCCGTTAAAGTTACCCGGTCACCCAAGCTGCCATCGGTGACAACATCCGCGTTGACATCTGTTTTCAACATTATCCACAAGCCAAACAAAATAATGAGGCAGTTTCTCATGTTAAATACATTCCAATTCTTATGAATTAATAAAGAACAGTTCACTGAACATTGTGTCGTTTATTTTGTGAACTTGATTTATCCAAAATACGTTGTTACTTTATACGGTAAGTAATTGACTGCTCGTAGTCAACCCAAACGTTTTATTATTATTTATTCCATTGATTCGCAATAAGTGCAAATTGATGGCTTAAAATACCATAATGTTATATCAATAAATCAACGATTACTTTGATTATCATTAAGATATTACCAAGAGACCCATTTTAAAAAACCAACAGTTTATTCGCCATAGTTTGGAAAATTTTTTGTAATCGTTTGCGAAATCAACAGGTTGAAAAAATTGATTCAACTTACCAACCAATTGAAATTTAAATGAAATTTTAAAACTGTCCGAACCGTTGTTGCGCAGTGAAGACGACTCGACGCAGCGTTTCATCATACGCCTTCTTTCGCGCCAAAACAAGAAAAATTGCAAAATTAACCCATAAAGCGAGTTTCTAGCCATTCTGTCATGTTTGGTAGGAAGACTTCGTGTACTAACAATGGTTTATCTTCAGGCAAATAAAAAATAGATCGGCGTGCCCACAATTTTAGTGGCTTGGGTTGTAAATCCACACTGGCGAGTTGATACAGTAACTCTTCGCTTGATAAACAGGTGGCTTCAATCTCGGTGCGTTGCAGCGCGTGAAAGCTGAACAGGACTTCGCCCAGCGGTTGCGTTCCCAATGTTTCTAAACAGCGATATTTGCCTGTTAAAGTGTGCTGCGGAATGACGGTGCGGGCAAAAACCCATGTTTGTTCACGACAATGCAGATAGACATGACGAATTCGAGCGGGGGGCGCGTGGGTCAGATGGAGTGCCTGTTGTTCTGCCGCTTGCGGTTGTTCCCATTTTTCTTCAATCACTTCGACAAAAAATTGTTGTTGGCAATGGGTTTGTAAACGCAGGGTCAGCGAGGTGGAGTCAAACAGCCAAGTGTGCAAATGGGTAGGAATTTTTGATTTCCAATGCGATGCGGGATGCCAAATCATGATTCAGTGAGTTTGTGTACAAAATTGGGGGCGGGCGTGAGGGTTGACAACTATCGTTAATTTCCATAATAATTTCCTCGTTCCCATGCGCCAGCGT
>DYNO01000177.1 GCA_020721025.1 Thiomargarita sp.
GAGGATTCTAATGTGATATGCTTTACCTGTCAATACTTTTTGGGTTATAGACCTATTTCACTTGGTATTAAAGATTTCAAATCGGTTCTATAATAGCTGTTGTCAATCGACAAATCTATAAGCGATTTAGGAACACTATAACAATTTTGAATCTAAATCTTGTCATGGTGCAAACAAACTCTGCTAGGGAATTTGATCACAGGCTGGGTTCAGGTGTAACTCCTTTAAAAACTGGTAAAATAGAATCAATTGTTTCCATCGAAAGTGTAACCCAAAAAGTCTAAATCGGTGGCTTTGATAGATTCTTAGGCAAAACAAATTGCTACACTCGCCAAACTGGGTGAGTTTCTTTAACATGATGAATTTATGATATTCTGTCAATGTGGCATTTTACCGTAAAACAGCAATTCAAAAATCGAACACCGCGTTTGATATAATTTCTCATACGCTTCCTCTCGCTCCCCCACAGATATGACTTGGAGAAATGACTACAATGACGCTGCAAACGATTTTTAGAATGGTTTTCTTTCCTCTTTGTTTGATGCTCTATGTCAATTCAAGCAGTTGGGCAGAAGAGCCCGCCACCTCAAAACACCTTACCCCCGCGATAGAAAGTGCAACACCGGGGGATATTCCGCTTTCTGTGGAATCTTTTCGTACCAGCACTGGCGAGGCGAACGTATCCAATCCATCTCACCCGGTCAGCGAAAAATCTCAGGAAGCCAATAAGATAGTGAATGAGCTTGCTGTAGAAACGCCAGATGCAATTCCGCAAACGACAGCAGATAATACGCTGCAACAAGTGGAAACTTTGGAAGAGTCTCTACAAAAAATCACAGTGATGGCAAAGGTGTTGAATTCATTGGGGTCTGAAGTCGATGAGACTCTGCGTAGTGCTGCACTGAATGTTGCGGAAGCGGACAAATCCAATGATAAAGAATTATATCGACAAGCTGTACATGCCTTTGAAATACTTTATGAAAAACAGTTTGGCAAAACAGAACCAATTTCTTCAGTACAACAGGGTTTAGCCGAATCTCTTAAAAAAGTTGAAGTCATGAGCAAGGTGATTGAAGTGATGAATCCCAAGGCTACGGTAACTGTTGAATTAAGCGATGCCGCGAAGCGTGTTTTTGCGGCAGATAATGCGGGAGATAAAGAGGCATATCATCAGGCAGTTGAAGTTTTTGAAGCACTCTATCAAGCCGCGGTCTCTGAAAAAGCAGTGAAATAGTCATCAAAACAACGATATTTTACCAAACACTGCCATCATGAGAAATAATTTTAAATAAAACAAAGAGATTTTCGTTCCCATGCGCCGGAGGCTGTGAAAGAATCTCGTTTTTTGGATTTTTGATTATGTAAAATCAACAGCTTACAAGTCAAAAATTGTCAATTTTGGGAGTTCTTTTACAGCCTCGGCGTATTGGAACGAGGAAAAAAGATAAACAACGGGTGGCAGAGATGTCAGCGTCGTTGCAACAATTGGAAGCGCAGCAGGTCAAAATTCAGCAGATGTAACTCATCTCAACCTGTCAGATTTTCGGAAACCTGGCAGGTTTGAATTTCATTTTTACATAGCGAGAATAAATCATGCTTACGACCATCAAAATTGAAAAGCTGTTTAATACGTTTGATTATACGATTGAATTGAAACCCGGAGGTATTACGATTCTTACAGGTCCAAATGGTTACGGAAAAACCACTGTGCTCAGAATTTTGGATTCGCTTGCTAAACGAGACATTCAATCTTTCATTCAACTGCCTTTTAAGAAAATTAGCTTAGAATTTTCTGATGCCAAACCTATTATCTTTACTAAAAAAGAAGGTAATATACATATAAACAGTGAACAACAGGAAATTAATGAACAACAGTATCGCGGGGATAGAAATAAAATATTGCACCGCATTGAATTGCACGATACTCCTCTTCGCAGACTCGATAAGGAACGTTGGATTGATCTACGCTCTAAAGAAGTTTTTACGGAAGATGAATTGTTTCAGAAAATTCTCCTAAAAGATAAACTTTTTCAGGAATTTATTCCAAATATGCAGGGACTTTTGGCAAAACATCCATCTTTACGCCATCCGAATATACCCAAAATATATTTTATTCGCGAGCAAAGATTGTTAACCGCTGAGCGTAACCGTTTTAAAAACACCATCGAAGTGTATGCAACAGATTTAATTAGTAAAATTAAAGATACTTTAGCGACATCTTCAAAGATAACTCAAGAATTAGATAGTAGTTTTCCACGCCGCTTATTTGAACAAAAAACTTCGATCTCAGAAAACGAATTTAATGAACGTTTTGACAAAGTGAAAGGAGTACAAAAAACACTTAGTAACTATGGATTTTCTGAATTTAGGGAAGATAATCATCCTGCTTATCGAGAAGAAGATGCCCGCGCGCTCGCCGTTTATATTGAAGACACTGAGAAGAAATTAGCGGTACTTGCTGAACTGTTAGAAAAATTAAATTTGTTCACAGAAATTTTAAACGAGTGTCGTTTTACCTTTAAGCAGATTCGTGTTTCCAAAGATGCGGGGTTTACACTCTCGACAGATGATGGCAAGTCATTGCTTCCTCAAGATTTATCTTCGGGTGAGCAACAAGAAGTCGTGATGCTTTATGAATTACTTTTCCGAGTACAGCCCAATACGTTGGTATTGATTGATGAACCAGAATTATCGTTACATGTGGTTTGGCAACAAGAATTTCTGAATGATTTGGAAAAAATCGTGGCGTGGCAAAAAATTCAGGTCATCATTGCAACCCATTCGCCCCAAATTATTAATGAACGCTGGGATTTAGTGGTCGATTTATGGGATTTACACCATGCAAAGCCTACAGAATAGTCAAACTCCAGCCAGTTTTATTGATACTATTCGCCTGAGCCTGCGTCATCCCATTGGACATAAAAAATATTGGATATTGGTTGAAGGCGAGACTGATCAAAAGTTGTATCAAAAATTGATTGATGGCGACAAAACGCAAGTCAAGGCTGTGTCACCGAGCGGAATTGCAAATTTACGTTCGATATTAAAAACGTTGCTCGCAGAGTCCACAGAATCATTGCAGCCGATAAAACACGTTTTGGGCATTCGAGATGCGGATTTTTTACATCTGGACGGACAACAGGAATCGCAAGCAAATTTGTTTATTACAGACTTTCATGACGCGGAAATGATGATGATTGCCTGTGATGAAACTTTTAAGTCTTGGGTGAGTGAGTATCTCTCTGAAGAATTAGATAATTTTCAACAATTGCGTCAACAGTTTTTACATGCTTTAATATTTTTAAGTGGATTGCGTTGGTTAAACCATCGTGAAGACTTAACGTTGAATTTTAATAAATTTTATGATGAGAGTTGCTCAAATTCTAATCGACAGGAATGTATTGATAAATTAGTAAAACGTTCACCAAATAGAAAACGTGAAGTATCTGTTGAAGAAATCGACAAATTGGTGGCAGAAGTGACTGATTATTATAATTTATGTAATGGTCATGATATGGAAGAGGTGATGGCTGATTTCGTACCAAAAACTCGCAACAAGGGAATCACATCAGAACGAGTGGGGGAGTCATTGCGATTGGCGTATCACAAACATAACTTTGCCACCACACAATTGTATCAAAGTTTAATCAAATAGCAAGAATTACATCAAGTTGCATTATTTAAGTAACATATTTGGGAGTTACGCAGTTGAAACGTTATTCAGTTGATTTTATTCAAATATCGAAAAATCAATCAAAATACTAACTTTTTGAATAAATTGAAAATTAGATTTGAACTGCGTAACTCCTAATTAAGAAAATTCCGATACAGAGAATGAACGTGGTTACAAATCACAACCCGTATAAGAACCATTAACCGATTTATTGCAGACCGGAAAGTCAGGCACAATATTTCCCATAATCAACAACTCTAACGCTTGCCAATTTAACCAACTGGGATCACGAGGAAAATAACGGCTCACCTTTCCCGTTTCATCAAACCGCACGTAAGCGAAAATTTCCCCGCGCCATCCTTCAATCATGCCAATTCCTTCCGCTGCGCCCACTTCTTGCCATTGGGTAGAAATCGCGCCATTTTCTGGCAGACAGACCAAGATTTGCCCCAATAATTCCAACGAGATATAAATTTCCTGCCAACGTACCATCATGCGCCCTTCAACATCGCCCGTGGTCAACGTTGCGACTTTCACCCCGAATTGAAATTGTTCATACGGCGAATATGGCGCGTGTTTACGCACATCAAAGGTTTGTCCACTGGCGCGCCCGACATATCCCAAACAACCTAATTTTTTCGCTTGTTCCTGACTCAATATACCCGTTGTTGCCAAGCGATCTTCCAATCCCATGTGTCGCTCGATAATGCCTTCTAACTCTTTCAATTCCATGACAATATCGAGCAGTTGTTGCCGTTGCTGGGCGATCATGGCGGGAGTCAAATCTGTTTTCACGCCACCGGGAATAATACAATCCATCATCATGCGATGCCCAAAACATTGTTCATTCATGCGCATCCATAATTCCTTTAAACGATGAAATTGATACAGGGCAAAGGCAAATCCCACATCGTTACAAATCGCACCAATATCGCCCAGATGATTCGCAATTCGTTCTCGTTCTGCCATAATTGCTCGCAACATCAAGCCGCGCAATGGTACTTCAACCGCCGCTGCCCGCTCCATCGCCATACACGCTGCCCAAGTATGCCCCACAGTGGTATCTCCAGACACCCGCCCCGCCAAACGCGCCAAACTCGCAACATCCCGCCCTTCTGCCAATTTTTCTACGCCCTTGTGCACATAACCCAACCGTTCTTCCAAATTCAACACCTGTTCCCCAACTGCTTGAAAGCGAAAATGTCCCGGTTCGATCACGCCGGCATGAACGGGTCCAACCGGGATTTCATACACCCCTATTCCCGTAGCAGACATAAACGGATACTCAAAATCGGGAGGAGTGGGTTGATGGGGAAGATCGCGTTGCAGGGGAAATTGTTTACGCAAGGGAAATTCATCGGCTTGCCATGCTTGATGTCGTGTCCATCGCCGCGTGTCGAGACTGTCCAGAAAAACCACGCCATACAAATCTTGAATATGACGCTCCATGCGCTGGGAGGCGGGAAACAGCGGAGTCAATGATTGAATGCGGGGCGAATTCAGTGCAATATACGTGCGTACAATCAAATAGTTACCGAATTGTTCATAACAGGCATTCACTACAAATTGCTGCGGTTGCTGATCTGCCCACAATGCCACCCAACGCATTTCGCCCTGAGCGATCAATTGTGCTACAGCATACCAATCATTTGCAGCAACGACCACGAGATATGCCGGCGGCAAAGTATTTAAATTGGGTTCAAGCGTAAGATTGGCTGTAGCGACAGTGTGTTGAAAGGTTTGCCACCAAGTTTCGGCTGAAGGATTTTGCATCTGCGTTCTGTTACCTTTCTGCTAACAACGGTTGACAAACAGCACCTTCCGTGTCAACAAATGCAAATGAGTTTTTTGAGGACTCGTTAGGTCGTAACCGACAAAGCTCGCAGAAAAATCCCACGAGCACCGTTTAAATCTCGATCTACCGTCGCACCGCATTGACATTTCAGTCTTTTCTTGCTACCGATCTTGTGGATCGTTCCACAATAGATGAGTTCCAATAAGGCGTTAAATCCTTTTCGCTTGAAGTTAAGCCCACTGCCGGTGTCTTCGATAAGTTCATGATTTGGATACCGAGTTTTCAGATGTTCGATTTGAGAATTAAGATCATCCTTTTGATTTCGTGAAGAAACCCTTGCATAGATAAATTTCCGTCTTTCTGATTCGAGTGAATCCAAATCGTAGAGACGAATCCCGCCGGGCGTGCGCATCGTCTTGATGTTACCGTCTTTATCCCATTTCCTTAACGTATTCGGATGTACGCCCAGTTGCTTACACGCAGTTCGAGTGTTGACATACGCCATGTTGATTCGCTTTGTGACGAGTAGTTAGATATTATAAATCAACATTAACTAATATCAGGCGTTATGGTAACAGGAGCTAACTCTAAAATCAATAATTCGGACAGTTCCAAAATTATATTTTAATATTAATCAGTTATCGAATGAGCGAAATAACGATAACTTACTGATTTTAATAAGTAGTTGTAGAAAATTGTCCGAACTATTGTGACTGAATGAGCAAAAAAACTAATTTGCATCTATTGACATGGAAGCGCAGTAATGTTCAACCGTGTTCAATAGAAAGGATTGCCAACTGACTCGACTGATCAGTTTTTGACATAATCGACCACTGAGAAACGGAATTCTGACAAATTGGAAGTTCTCTGTAAATTAGCATGGTAACTCTCGTTGCCGATCATCAACACTGGAATGTGTAACGCTCCAGTAGCCAGATTGACGGTGGCGGGGTGAGCCACACGAACGCTGGTGGGGGCAGCCGCGGTGAGCACCACTTGGAAAGCGGGCAATTCTAATTGCAATGTCACTGAGTAAGCACCGCTGGTTCCCGTATCCACCACTGGGATGTTGATGGCGTATGTCACCGGATCGAATATTGCCGCACCACTTTCGAGTGTTTGTTCAGCATCGCGTACTAG
>DYNO01000023.1:0-6634 GCA_020721025.1 Thiomargarita sp.
TTGAGGATGTGTTGTTGATGCCGTTAGAAATTCACCACGCCCCAATCGGTTTTGTCTATTTAGAAAATGCCCGACATTTGAGCCAAGCTGATCGTGATCTGATTCAGATTATGGTACAACAATGTAGCAGCGCGTTGGAAAATCTACAGCTATACATGGACTTAAAAGCTGCCAATGAGAAAACGTTGAAGATGTTAGAAATGGCGGAATTGGCGCGGGAAGAAGCAGAACTGGCGCGGCAGGAGGCTGAAATCGCTAGCAAGGCAAAAAGTCAATTTCTCGCCAACATGAGCCACGAATTACGCACGCCTTTAAATGTCATCATTGGCTACAGCGAGATTGTTGAGGAAGCGGTAGCAGATGCCCAAGTGACGGAATGTATTCCCGATTTACACAAGATTCAAGACGCGGGCAAACATTTACTGCACTTGGTTGATGATGTCTTGGATTTTTCTAAGATTGAAACGGGGCGCATGGATATTTTGATTGATAAATTCCTACTCAAACCGTTGATTGAGGAAAAATACAATCATTTTCACATCGCACTTGATCCCACCCTGACCCATATTCACACTGACTGGGCAAAATTACGCAAAATGTTGTTAGCCTTGCTCAGTAACGCGGCGAAATTTACCGAAAATGGCGACATCTGTTTAGAAATCACATCAACCGAACATGCCGTGCTATTTACGGTAAGTGATAACGGTATCGGGATGACTCCAGAGCAACAATTACAACTGTTTCAACCCTTTAGTCAAGGTGATCCCTCATTTACCCGGCGTTATGGCGGAGCAGGTTTAGGATTGGCAGTGACCCAGCGTCTTGCATCTATTTTGGGCGGGGAATTGACCTGCGTGAGCGAATTACAACGGGGCAGCACCTTTGTGTTATCCTTGCCACGATAATCTGCAATCTCCTAAAATAACAAGTAAACCTTTCCCCATTCCCAAATTAAGCACACTTAGCGAGGGTGACACCATGTGTTTAGGCATTCCAATGCAAATAGTTGAAATAAAGGATTTTAATGCCCGTTGTGAAGCGAAAGGGGTGGAGCGTGACGTGAGTTTATTTATGCTGCAACATGAGCCGGTCAATGTTGGGGATTTTGTGATGGTGCATGTCGGCTATGCGATTCAAAAAATGAGCGAAGCAGATGCGTTGTCAACGTGGGAATTATTCGATGAAATGTTGCGTGCTGCGGAAAGTGTGGACGGTTAATCATGCACGAATTATCCGTGTGTCAAGCCTTAATTACCCAAGTCGAACAAGTCGCGCACCAACATCAAGCCGGTGAAGTTGCACAACTGATTGTACAAATTGGCGTACTCAGCGGTATTGAACCAGAATTATTGCAACAAGCATTTACCATTGCGCGTACCACTTCCCCAGTGACGCAACAAAGCGAGTTAGTGATTGAATCGCTTCCTATTCGCGTGCATTGTTCCCGTTGTGATCAGGAAAGCACGGCGACGGCAAATCGGTTGCTCTGTGGTCATTGTGGTGCATGGCAGACGCGGTTAGTCAGTGGTGACGAATTATTATTAAAAAGCGTGGAGTTGGTCACTCATGAGAAATCAGATAATGGCAGTTGATACAAGATGTTAAAATCTGCATCCGCCTATTACCCATCATTGAGCACAAAAAAAGCACTACGGTGAAGTAAGTGCTCTGAATAAAAATCGTTGGTAGGCGCGAGTGGGATCGAACCACCGACCACTACCATGTCAAGGTAGTGCTCTACCACTGAGCTACGCGCCTCTATTGAAGTCGATCATTATGCCAAACTTCGAGTCAAAAAACAAGTCGTTTGTTCTTAATTTCTAGCATCCGCTTATCATTTTCAAAATCAACAAATTAATTGAGACCGTTGCAACAAGTCCATGCCATGAATTATCAAAATTCATCCACCCGTTTGCCTGCCATCGCCTGACGGATAGCGTTATCCATGCGGCGCGCCACAAAATCTTGAGTGACTTGTTCAACCTGTTGAATAGCTTGCTTAATTGCCAGCGAATCGGTTGCCGCATTCACTTGAATTAATTGGGCAAGAGCCTGATCAATCTGAACTTTCTCTTCCGGTAACACGAGGTGAGCATCCGCTTTTAATGCCGCTTGCAGGGCTAAAATCACCCGTTCCGCTTCAACTTGTTGTTCTCGCAAGGCGCGCAACGCGACATCGTGCTGGGCATAAGCGAATGAATCTTTGAGCATTTTTTCAATATCACTGTCGTGCAAGCCGTAAGAGGGTTTGACGATAATTTCGCTACGAATGCCTGTTATCTGTTCCTGCGCTGCGACACTGAGCAAGCCATCGGCATCCACTTGAAATGTCACGCGAATTCGTGCTGCACCGGCAACCATCGGCGGAATGCCACGCAATTCAAAGCGCGCCAATGACCGACAATCGCTAACCAATTCTCGCTCGCCCTGCACGACGTGAATTGCCATCGCAGTTTGTCCATCTTTAAACGTGGTAAAATCCTGAGCTTTTGCAACGGGAATTGTCGTGTTACGTTGAATCAATTTTTCGACCAAGCCGCCCATCGTTTCCAAACCCAATGACAAGGGAATGACATCAAGCAATAAAAGTTCGTCATCCGATTTATTGCCTGCTAAAACATTGGCTTGAATTGCAGCACCGATGGCAACCACTTTGTCGGGATCGATGTCGCAGCGTGGTTCTCGTTTGAAAAATTCAGCAACTTGTTCGCGGACTCGTAACATGCGCGTCGAACCACCCACTAAGACAACTTCTTGAATTTCTTCAACAGTAATTCCCGCATCCCGCAAGGCGCGCCGACAAGGTTGCAAGGTTTTTTGAATCCAAGTATCTGCTAAAGCATTGAGTTGTTCACGAGTTAATTCGCCTTGCCAATCATTGAGTTGTAGTGAAACAGTGGGTTGAGTCGTCAGCGTTTCCTTAGCACGACGGGCGGTATCGAGCAATTCTCGCAAGTGTTCATGACTGGCATCTTCCGCAATTCTCGCTTGTTGTATCAACCATTGGGCAATTTCGTGGTCAATGTCATCGCCACCGAGCGCAGAATCCCCCGCGGTCGCCATGACTTCAAAGATGCCGTGTTGCAACCGTAAAATCGAAATGTCAAACGTGCCGCCGCCCAGATCGTAAATCGCATGAATTCCTTCAGCTTTTTTATCCAAGCCGTAAGCAACCGCTGCCGCTGTGGGTTCATTCAGCAACCGCAATACATGCAAACCCGCCAATTTCGCTGCATCTTTTGTGGCTTGACGTTGGGCATCGTTGAAATACGCAGGAACGGTAATGACAACTCCGGTCAATTCCCCGCCTAAAGTTGCTTCTGCCCGCTGTTTCAAGGTGTTAAGAATTTCTGCGGAAACTTGCACCGGACTGACATCGCCAGCAATGGTGTGAATCAGCGGCATTCCCCGTTCGGATTGTTCAATAAATTGGTAGGGCAAACGCGTCCCCAATATTTTTACTTCCGCCAACCCGCGCCCCATAAAACGCTTGACTGATGCAATGGTATTTAAGGGATCGGAAAGGGCAAGATTTTTTGCAGCATGACCAACCAGCGGCGGCGCGTTCAAACGATAGTGAACAATCGAGGGAAGTAGATGATTTTCATGCTCATCCGGCAAAGTTTCCGCGATACCACTACGCACGGTGGCAATCAGGGAGTTGGTCGTACCGAGATCAATACCCGCAGCAAGACGATGTTGATGGGGGGCGGCTGCCTTGCCGGGTTCGGAAATTTGAAGTAATGCCATGAGGTAACCTAACCTTTTATTGTTTATTCAAATAACATTAGATGCGAATTTAAGAACGAAAAATGAGTGATTGTTGTCAACCCCGCACAACTATCATTACTCTAATTCTCAGATTTAGCATGATTAACCAAACTGATATGGATCAAAGCGATTGAGTATGTTACTTTTAATTGGACGTTTTTCATCCCAAAAAATCAACGATGAATAAAAATCCAAAGTATTCTGCGAAGTTAGAATCTCAAAAATCAATATTGCTTCAGCTTCATCATCGAAACTCAAGAAATACACCGTGTCATCAAATACCACAGGTTTTTGCTCTATGGGTTGAATCAGTCGAAAAGCCAGCTTTTTATACAAACCACAAATTGCAATTTTATAGGGGGTAAAGCTATAGTTGCCTACCCCAAAAATTGAAAATCTAGAACGATAATGATAAATCCTGCTTTTTCTAGCATTAAAATAAGATTCATGAGCCTCCAGATACTTCCATGTTTTGGGCGCATCTTTTTGAATTGAATCAGTTATATCTCCAACCTCTCTCTGAGTCACTAAAATATAACGTTCAGTGTGCTTTGTTCTACCGTTGGCAATATCTGACCCTTTTAGCAATGGATATAAATACTTGGGCTCGACATCAACTATTTCGCCTAACTTATTGAAATAATGATTATCTTTTTTACGAAGTTCCAGTATATTAGAACAATCGTGCTTAATCCCAGAACGCCAACTTACCTTACTGTGTCCGTCATATTGGCTCAACTGTTCGAATTTTTTCAGATCACGTACCACCCTACCGTTGCGATATCCGATATTTTGCGTCTGTTCGCTTTCAAGTGATTGATAAACTAAATAATCGTAATGATAAATATGGGGTTTAAATTCGCAAAATAACAGGCAAGCATCCACACACGCGTTGAAATATCGTTTTGCATCTATTTGATATAACATAGCTTGTTGAATTCCAATCCGTTTGGCGTGTAGGTGAGCTAAAAATTTTCGAGCCACAGAAGTCTTGCATAACATCGCAATATAACCATGACGATTTTCTAGCCAACTGGTGGTTTGCAACAGCATCCATTCAGAAATATCAAAATTACTTTTGCCTGTCAGTGCCTTAATACCAGAATCATTTGAAAAATTAGATTTTATCGGCAAGTTTGTGCTATTGATACGACTTTGTTGCGAATTAGTTACCCAAGGAAAATTACCCAGTATCAACAGAGAGCCTTGATTTTCAAGAATTTTCTCCCAGTTAAAATGAAAAAAATCGCCCTGAATCAACTCAATGTTTTCTGAGCGTTCCCACAATTTTTTTCGAGTTTCGAGTAATTTAAGATGCTCAACATTAATTTCTAACCCAATGATTTTGCGAGTAGAAGGAAAGTTTTGAGTTGCAATTTCGATAAAATTTCCAATACCACATGTCGGTTCAATGATCAAATCCGGTGAAATACCTAGTTTCACCAATTTTTGACCCACTTGTCGTGCCAGAGAAAGCGGCGTTTGAAAGTCACCATATTCAATTTTAGTTTTGGAAGGGTTACTCATGATTAATACGATAAATGCCAGTTACTTTTCCTGCTTGTTCAATCACGCGGCTGTATTGCAATCGCCATTGCAGTGCATTTGAAATGGTTAAAAATCCTTTCATGGGTGGATGTTGAAGCAAATCATCGGCTATTTTTCCTAATTCAATCTCGTCAACAGGTAAATTTCTATCTGCCATAAAAGCCATCAAATCATCTTTATTTCCATCATTTTTGAGGATGTCTAAAATTCCTTTCGTCATTTGAAAATCTGCTGTTCGTTCCGCTGCGACGAAAATTGTGTGTAAAATGTTCAAAGAAGCAGCACGTTTCAGCGGATCATCTTGTTTTTCATAAACAAAAATAAGCAGAGAATAACCCAGTCCATAAATTTTTTGGCGCGCCGATTTGAACGGACAAGAGGACTGAGGCTGTTGAATACTGGTCACTTTGATATCTACCAATAACTCAGGAAAATCAATCCCACTGGCTGAATTACCAGCTTGAAATTCATAATGTTGTCTCAGATAGTTTTTAAATTTATGCTCAAGATACGTTCCAACCGCCTTACCATCGGTGACTCCAAATAAAGATTTTTCCGCATGTTGAGATTCAAGGGCAGAAAAACGAGCAGATTCATCACGTAATATTTCAAGAGTGAGTAAGTGCATAGGATTTAGCATAAAGTTTCGTTTAAATAGGTTGGTATCTTTGGAGTGTAAATTTGTAAAATCAATGAGTTAGTATCACAAGTGCGTAACTCCTGATGATTGTCATGTTGCACATTTAGGTTTCCAAAGTTAAATACGCAAGAAGCCCAATTCAAAAACTTGTGGCTGTAATTTTTCAGTGAGTGTTTTGTAAACTTGTTCAAATTCACTGAAATCGACTGGTTTAAAATCACCGCTGTCATTTCTTTTTTTCAGCGCATTGCGGATTTGATACCAACCGACATCAGGGCGATTTAATTTCAATTCCTCGCGCACGTTTCGCCCGTCGGTATGAGAAAAATAGGCTTTCCATAATTCCCGCCCGGCATTTAAAACCGCTGTTGCTTGTTTCGATAATTGTTTGTTCTTGAGATATTGCACCATAAAATCTGATTCAAATCTGCCAGTTGCATTCACTTCGCTTTCTGTGAAAGGAATAAAATGATTCACAATTGACCATTTTTTGCCATTCCATTCTAAATCATTCGCACTCGCTGTCAAATTGCTGCCATTGAACAACATCCAGATGAGACAATCGTGTTGAAATTCAGCCGTTAATGGTTGAGTGGGTTGTAAAAATTGGTCGCGATCATTGAGCCAAGTCGGTTTAATTAAACGTCTGACCGAGAAAACAATCGCCGCTTGCCA
>DYNO01000023.1:6734-24382 GCA_020721025.1 Thiomargarita sp.
TGAGCCAAGTCGGTTTAATTAAACGTCTGACCGAGAAAACAATCGCCGCTTGCCAAAGGTTTTCAGGATTCACAAAAATTCCGTGCCCGCCATTGAAGCCCGATGAAAACAATGCGGTTCTCGCTGCTTGCTGTAAATCATTACTATTGCACCAAAGATAAGCGATGGCATTGTCAGACCATTTTGTGCCTCTTAAATCCTTCGTTGCTGTCGCAGGTGTAACTGCATTTTTCAACGGAATAACATCTGCTTTGTTGGTTTTTGGTCGTTCAATCCAATTGGTTAATAGTTGATCATTTGGCAGGTTGTAAAAACGTTTTTCGCCGATTGGTTGTACATTTTTATCAAAAACTTCTGTCGCAATTTCAATAATTTGCTGTTTTCTCGAAGCATGTTGATTCGTTGCCCAAACTAAAAACCCAATGGGAAAATCTCCTTTCAATCCGTCGAATGCCTTACTGTGTACCACAAAACCGCCCAGATACTTTGCATTCCAAACAGAGCGAAACACATCCATTGTTTGTGAATTAACATATTTTAAGGTGCTAAACATTGCCAATGTTGCAGTCGGTATTTCTCGTGCGACTCGCGCCACAAACTGGGTAAAAAGTTCATTGCTTGCCTTGCCATAATCTGCCATAGCAGTCGCGGCGAATTTAGTTTTTGCTACACCTGTTTTACTCGCAAGAGCTGCCCCACCAGAAACGACATTATCTGAACTGGTTGATTCTGCATACGGCGGATTAATCAAGACCAGAATTTTTTTATTTTCAGCAATGGCTTGACGAAGTTCTTCGGGCACTTTTTGAGTTAAGTTGTAGTCAATTTTCCCATCATCAGAAATATCGTCATTCAAATAATCATATTGAAACCGCTGGGCAGCGGCACAGGTTTTATTTGCCTGAATAATATCCAAATCGGCTTGATCGAGCGTGCTCATAAAAACATTGCGTGGATTGCTATGTTTTACTTCTAAATTTCCTACCCCGCAGCACATATCCCAGATGATATAATTTTCTTGCCAATTTTCACCCAGTATTTCAGCAAGTTTATCATAGGCTTTATCAACCACATTTAACGGCGTATAGTACGCTCCCTTGAAACTCCGTTCATTCAAAGGAATTAAACTATCACGTCGTTCTAATAAATAATGGCGATGTTCTAATTTGGGCGGGCGGTGATAAATCGTCCAAAATTTCTTGTAATTGGCAACTCCATTGGCTAACTCACAACGTTTCTTGTTCAAAATAAAAACCGGGCTTTTACACTTATACAGCAATTCGGCGGGCAAATCATCATAAATGGCACAACCATCTTCACTCATGATATCGGTCATGAACAACAAATTGTAATCTTTTTCAACTGCATTGGTGAGTTCCCGTCCGATCATTTCAACCCATTTATCAAAGACTTGTTTTAAATTATCCGGAGTAATTTGTCGCGATAAGATTTCACCGGTTTTAATCGCTTCTTTAACCGTGCTGATAAATTCTTCTTCGTGCGTTGAGATATGAAACGGAACAAAATGCGCGCCAATATAGGCAGAAACTTCATCCAAAGCCTCTTTAGGATATTGACTGGCGGATTTGCCCCATTTAATCGCTTTTTTCTCCAATAAGGGCAAAATATCCTTTGTTTTCATCAATGCCGCTTTTTCGGTATCAATGATTGCTAAAAATGGCGGAAGTTCCTCTCCCTTATTAAAGGCTTGCTGGACGTAATGCAACAACTGGGTAAACATGGCATAACTTGAGTGCTTGCCCGTGTTTTTTGCCTCAAACCAAATTTCTTTCGTTCTAATATCAATCAGACCTTCGGTATAACTTTTTAACCCTAACGCTTTGATATAAATATCTTTTACATCTTCTTCTGTCTTTGCTTGTTGGAGTTTGTGATAAAGTGTTTGGGTACTCATTCTTTTTAGCTCTTAAAATCAATAAATTAGAAATTTTTAGCATCATTTATCAAATCAATCCATGATGGGATTATCGAACAAGCTGGGTTCTGAAAATGATAGTCATCTGAATCGGTTGTAAAATTAACTTACTGGTAGTTTTACATTAAAAAATTAACACTTGTTTAGATGAATTCTAAATAAATTCAGAATAATAAGAATACATTTCTAATTAACATCGCAAAAAACGAGGGTAGATATTCAACTACCATTGTAGCACTCTTTTGGAAAAAGTTGAACATCACGTTTATGCTATAATTTGAATTATTCAAGATGGTTTGCATAGTGATTGCAAGTCAGATGACACCGACAGACGAAATGATTGAAGAAAAACCACCTGTACGACTTTCAACCGTTGATATTAATCAGTGCAATCAAGGCATTATTACCTCAGAATCGAGTTCCCTTGTACGATGACGTTTTTTGCCATCAAGCCAATAGATTGAAACAACATGCACCGGTACATCATTCCACCAGTCACTCACTAAAAATGTTGTTATTGGCATGGTTAACTGCCTCGAATTGATGATAACAACTCCACATTCATTACTTATTTCTCTCGCCATTGTCTTATGAAAAAACTGCTTACGACGCTATTCAATATCGAACCTGGTGAAGAAAAGCTGGTTTTTCTCAATTTCTTGCAATCTGTTTTCATGGGATTTCCTAAATTATTCACGCTGATGACCGCCAATTCACTGTTTTTAGAGCGTTATTCTGCCAGTGATCTTCCGTATGTTTATTTGGTTTCGTCCATCGTGGTACCAGTGGTCGGATTGATTCATCTTTTTTTTGAAAAACGCTTGTCATTCTTCAAATTACAAAGTGGCACCCTGATCGCGCTGTCCTTTATTTCCTTCACATTCCTCGTCCTGCTATTTACAGAATATTCATGGGTTATTATTGCCTTGTACATCTGGCTGGCGGTCGAAATGGTGATGAGTGATTTGATTTTGTGGAGTGCAGCAAATCGGATGTTCACCGCGCGGCAAAGTAAACGCTTGTTTGGCTTGATCGGTGCGGGCGGCATTATCACTGTGATCATCGGCGGCTTTATCACCCCGTACATTGTCCCATTCATTGGCACCCGCGGCTTACTCATGCTGTCACTCAGCGGATTTTTATTTGCCTTGGTCAACTTGCGCCACATGAATCGTTGTTTTAAAGACAAATTTACCGGCATCGTCAATAAAAATGAACCGTCCGAAACGCCACAATCGCAATCTATCTGGGCAATGTTCCAAAATCGCTACTTAGTATTGATTTTCCTAATCTTCGCGTTTTTCTCCCAAACGATTTTTTATTTCGTTGACAATATTTTTTACCACGAAATGAGTTTACGCTATCCCAACGCGGATATGCTTGCCAGTTTTATTGGTCAGTTTTGGGCAGTTTACGGCATCTTCAGCCTATTATTCCGCTCATTCATCGCCGGACGTTGGATCATGATGGTAGGAATTTTGGGCGGATTGCTAACCTCGCAACTGATGGTTGCCATCTGCATGGCGGGTATTTTAACGGTAAGTAGTCTCGGTTTTCCCATCGCAAAAGAAATAATTTGGATTTTTTGGTTGGTCACAGCAACAAAACAAGTGGAAAGAATTCTCACCGGTTCAGTCACCTTGCCCGCCTATTACACCTTGTATCAACCCCTGTCGATGGAACGGCGTGTTCGTGTCCAAACCGTGACGGAATCCGTCGTGGGCCCCGGCGGCGGCATGTTGACCAGTTTATTGTTACTTTTGCTGACTAAAGTGTTGAATTTACGGATTGTTGAATTAGCAAGCATCCTACTCCTCATCGTATGCGCGTATGCCATTGCTTGTTTATTCACTATCAAAGCCTATCGCCAAGCCCTGACGACGGCATTGAATCGGCGCGGCTTAATTGGCAGCGATTTATCATTAGACGATCCTTCAAGTTTACAGATTTTAGAAAAAGGAATGCAAAGCCGTCATCCCAAAGAAGTTTTATACTGTTTGAAACTGCTAGAAGAAGTCAAACATTATGGCTTAAACGACTATCTCTTTAAATTAATTAATCATTCCAGTGCTGAAGTGCGTGAAGAAGCCTATCAGATGATTGAACGGCTTGCGCCCGACGGCGGTTTTGAACGGTTAAAAAATCGGCTACTGATTGAAGACAATCCGGTACTGCGTGCCGCGTTATTTCGTGCCATTGCTGCGACCGGTGAGACGGAAGCCCTAGATTTAATTGAACAATATCTAAATGACGACGAAGTGGAAGTGCGACGCGGGGCGATGGTGGCGTTGATTCGCTATTGCGGTATTGAAGGTGCGGTGCGCGCAGGAAGTAGTTTGATGGAATTACAAAAGTCAAGCGACCCCAAAGAACGGGAATTTGCCGCGACGGTCATTGGACAGATCGGAATTCCAACCTTTTACAGAGGATTGCTACCCCTATTGAACGACGAAAATATGACAGTACGCAAGGCTGCCCTACTTGCTGCGGGATATTTAGACAATCGCAAATTATGGCAATTGGTGATTGATGGCTTGACTGCGTTGGCGACTCGTGAAGCCGCGGTGAAAGCCCTGTTACTCGCCAGAGAATCCGCATTTCCCGCGTTAGAAAATGTTTATGCTGACAAACAACAATCCCCAAAACTACGTCGAGAAATCATTCACTTATATGGAAGAATCAAAAGTAAACAAGCGATTTCTTTACTCCTGAAAAAATTAAACGAACCAGATCACACCCTGCGTTACGAAATTCTCTGGTCATTATATTTATGTGGCTATCAAGCCTTTGAAAAAGAGAAAGAAATCATTGAACGACTAATGATTGAAGAAGTATTTTACGGTGTGCGAGTCATGTCGGTGGTGAAAGATTTACAGGAAGCCGATGACTTAGGGATGTTATTGACTGCATTGAATTATGAATTGGATAAAACTCGGTTGCGGATGTTTCTGTTGCTCACGGCAATTTATCCGGCAGAATTAATCATGAAGATTTGGAGCAACTTCATTGAAACTTCAGCAGAAAAACGTGATCTCGCACTCGAATTGCTTGACAACACCGTGCATAAGGAACATAAAGCGATTGTGTTGCCACTAATGGAAATGACGCAGCAAAGTCAATCCCACATGCCACAAATTTCCTCTGCTGAACCGTTGGAATGGGTGACAGAAATTATTTTGCAGCCCCAAATCTGGAATAACACATGGTTACGCACCTGTGCCATTGACAGTTTGAGTTGTTTATTATCCCCAGAGGAAACCCAAACATTACTGATTTCTGTTTTGAACGATGACGATGAATTAATTCGAGAAACTGTGTTATACGTGCTCAACGCCCTCGATCCCAGTATTTTAGTGGTCAATTTGAATAATCGGCTCAGTGCCTATCCAACCATTGAAAAAGTCAAGATTCTCAAAACCGTAAGTATTTTTTCCGAAATTCCGGACGAAATTTTGGCGGAAGTGGTGCCATTTTTAGAAGGGGTTGAATTGCAAGCAGGGCAAACGGTATTTTACAAAGGCGACTTGGGCACGTCGATGTATGTGATTGTGGACGGATTACTGCGCGTCCATGATGGCGATACCACCTTGGCAGAGTTGGGCAAGGGACACATTTTCGGCGAATTTTCTGCCCTCGATCCCGAACCGCGCACCGCCTCCGTCACCACGATTCAACCAAGTTATTTATTTCAACTGTCGCAAGAAGAATTCAACGTCTTGATTGAAGGGCATATTGAAGTTGCCAAGGGGATTATTCAAATTTTGTGTCAACGGTTGCGGAACTCATTGAAAATACGTGGGCAAAAAGTCGAACACCGGGTTCAAAGTAGCAGCGATAACGGCGTGAGTTTGGATAAAAATTTGTCAGGCAGCGTTCCCTCCTACGAAGGCGAATTATCGCTGATTGAAAAAGTGATCATTTTAAAAACAGTCAGTATTTTTGCCGATACACCGGATAATATTTTATCGGAAGTGGCGCGCCTAACCAAACAAATTCATCTAAATAAAGGCGAAATGTTGTTTAAAAAAGGCGACGTAGGTACTTCCATGTACATTGTAGTGGACGGCAAAGTACGGATACATGACGGCGACCAACTGATTGCAGAATTGGGGGAACGGGCATTAATTGGCGAAATGGCGGTGCTTTCTTCTGAACCACGCACTGCGTCCGTCACCGCGACCAGCAATACGACCCTATTATCATTGACTCAAACTTCGTTACTAGAATTAATGTGGGATCAGCATCGCATTGTGCGCGGCATTATCGAAGTTTTGATTCAGCGATTACGGAGTTTACGTTGATGATTCAACTATGGATAAAAATACTAATATTTTGAATAAGTTGAAAATTAGCCCTGAACTGCGTAACCTCTACAATTATGAAAAGTCGAAATCTTGAACGAATTGATTCCTCATGAACTTTTTCATAAAAATGTTATTTTTGCATCGCTAAGGCTTGTCACCAAGTTCAACTGAGTGATGCATATTTTTTAAACGCTACTTAACAATTCATCTTGTTGCGTGATCAACCGCAGCATACGCGACATTCACCATCAATTCAATCTGTTGTGGAGTGATGATGTACGGTGGCATAAAATAAACCACATTACCCAACGGACGCAATAATACCCCGCGTTGCAGCGCGTAACGATACACCGCCAAACCTCGCCGCTCCTGCCAAGGATAGGGTTCGTCTGTTGCCGGATTTTTCAGCATATCCAGTGCGACAATCATGCCTTGTTGCCGTATTTTACCCAGATGCGGATGGTCGTGAAAACGCTGCATGAGCTGCCCCATTTGTTGAGCAAGCGATTGATTATGCACTAAAATATTATCTTGTGCAAAAATATCCAACGTGGCTAATGCTGCCCGACAAGCAAGGGGATTGCCGGTGTAACTGTGCGAATGTAAAAACGCGGTCAACTTGGTGTAATCATCATAAAAGGCTTGATAAATCGGTTCACGAGTCACAACGACCGATAATGGTAAATAACCGCCCGTCAACCCTTTGGAAAGACAAAGAAAATCGGGAGTCACTTCTGCATGTTCACACGCAAACATTTTGCCCGTTCGCCCCATACCCACCGCGATTTCGTCGGCAATAAAATGGACTTGATAGCGATCACAAGCGGCACGAAGCAATTTTAAATAAATAGGGTCGTACATCCGCATTCCTCCAGCACATTGCACCAACGGTTCAACAATAATTGCCGCAACTTCGGAACTGTGCTCACGCAACAATTGTTCAAGTTGGGCAAATTGTCGTCGTGCGAATTCTGCGGGCGATTCCCCTTTTTCAGCATAACAACTGGCAGGCGAAGGCGCGACGAAGGTTTGCATCAACAGGGGCGCGTAGGTTTTTTTGTATAATGCCACATCGCCAACCGCCAGAGCACCGAGCGTTTCCCCATGATAACTGTCTTGCAAGGTAATAAATTTAGTTTTGCGCGCCTGCCCCGTGTTTTGCCAAAAATGAAAACTCATCTTCAACGCGACTTCGACACAAGAAGAACCATTATCTGCGTAAAAACAGCGAGTTAATTCCGGTGGCGTGAGCTCAACCAAGCGTTCCGATAAATGCAAAATAGGTTCATGGGTAAAACCGGCGAGAATGACATGTTCCAATTGTTCCAACTGGTTACGCAGCGCGGCATTGATACGCGAATTGGCATGTCCGAATAAATTGACCCACCATGAGCTGATCGCATCCAAATAGCGATTTCCGGCAAAATCTTCAAGCCACACCCCTTCGCCACGTTTGATTGGAATCAGTGGAAAAAGTGCTTCATGATCTTTCATTTGCGTGCAAGGATGCCATAAAACGGCTAAATCACGCTGGATAATGGATTGATTGGGCATTGGGTGAAATCAGTGAGTTCAAAGTAAATATCAGTACGTTGTTACTGAAAAATATTGATAATATTCCTGTAAAAGCAATCACTTCGGTGTACCGCTTAACGCGAAACCGCTGCCATTTTTACCAAAAGATTTGTCGTAATGCGTGAAAAAAGGAATGACGGGTTGCGTGGATTCAATCGCGAGACCGTACCAGATGCCGCCACTTTTCTTACGCATTTCTGCCGTTTCATGCAACGCCCAACCTTCTTTTTTTCCCGCCTTAATGTTGCGCCCAAACACGCTCGGATTGCTGTCATCGCTGTAATAAACCGTGATAGTCACATTGGCATCTTGCGTGGTAGGGTTCAGAATTAACAAGAATTCTTTGACGCGGTCGGGTGTGTTGCTGTCGTGAAAACCTTCGCTAAACTCCCAATTTTTTGACGGAGCGGCGGTAAAACCTACGCCAGTGAGGGCTTGCATATCATAATGATGAAAATCCACCGCCACTTTTGCCTTGCCTGTGGGAATCAATAAACCGCTGCTGGTGTCGTCCGTCACTACCCGATAGCCGGTCATGAAGTAACTTTTTGAATACACACCCAAATCTTTTAACGAAGCCTGCACAGCGGTGCCATGAATGATTTTATTGGCGGGCGCGTTGCCGGGCACTTTGATTGTTTCTTTCGCGCCATCGTTGTAATAAATCAATAATTCCACTTCGACATCAAAAGGATTGGGATTCAGCACATTGACCCGTTCCAGCCCCGTGTTGGAAATATAACCCTCAGCAACGTAACCTTCAGAATGCAATGTTGGATGTCCCATGATCAGCACGCCATCGCTAAGTTTCTGATCGTAATGTGATAAACCGGCAACAAATTCATTCGCGGCTTCCAGCTTGATTCCATACGGTTGAAAATTGGTAAAATTACCCAACGCATTATGCAGATAAAAAGAATAACGTCGTTTTGCTTCAACCCGTAATGTTATGTCTTTAGAGCTTTTCTGTCCCATGAGGGTCATCACCACGTCAATCGCGGTCGAATTCGGATTAAAAATACTCAGATAATCATCAACTTGATCATCAATCTTGTACGCGCCCGCCAAATACCAAGTGCGACTTAACGTCGGGGTAAAATCTGCGCCCAACGATCTGCCATTGTCGTAATGTACTAATGTGGCTGTAATATTTTCGCTACTTTCAATCACGGTGGAAAAACCAATATCTTTCTTGGCGTATTCCTCGAGTGAAAATCCATCACGACGCTTTGCCGGAAACTCACGGGTGAATTTGGCGAAATTGCTGTCTTCGTAATAAATAGAAATCGTTGCCGTCGCAGTTTTATCAGAAGTGTTTAATATGGCAACAAATTCATCAATTCCCTTGTCGCTGACATAACCTTCTGGCATGTAGAGCGTCACTGGGGCAGCCTGTGCTGTCATCAAAAAGTGATATAAAAACAAAAAGCTATAGCAGATAATCCAACGCATGGGCAATTCCTCATGAAGCAATGATTGCTGACAAGTCTATCATAATAAAACGTTTCAATGAATTTCTCGCGATCCCAAGCACTGCATTGGCAACCGGTTGACGTGGGATAAAATTATTGCAATTATTTGATATTCATAAAAATAATTTGTAAATCATTCGGATATTGTCGTCACATCATCGTTGCGCGATGCGAGCCATTTCTCATCGAAATATTGTGACCTGTTGAGCAGAATGCAATTGCGTAGAAACGTGTTAAAATTCGTGCAACTCCATCATTTCGGGAAGCAGCCATTATGAAACTCAAAACGTTTTTGTCATGGATTATCGTTAGTTCGTTAATGATTTCACCGGCGGCATGGGCGCGCATCAAATTGGTTGCCCTGCCAGATCGACAAGCGACGGTGGTGCGTTTGGATAACCCCGCAGCAACACTTGTTGAAGAAGAACGGGTTTTAACTTTGCAAGAAGGCGTGAATAAGATTGATTTTTCTTGGAAAGGAGTAAAAATACAAACCAATTCTATTCGCCTCACCGTGTTAGATCGGCAGCAACCGGTTAGTTTATTGAGCGTCAGTTATCCCAATCATGAAGAAGCCCTTGTTTGGGAAGTGGGCAGTCCGGTGGCACAACAAGTGCGTGCCAGAATCAGTTATTTGCTCAATTATATCGACCGCTTGGTGACTTATTCTGCAACGGTAAATAAGGAAGAAACCGCGTTGACCTTAGATTCATTTCTAGTGCTGCGTAATTTTTCCGGTGAAAATCTGCCCGTTTCCAAATTTCAACTGGATTACGGCGAAACGTTTGAAGGCACATCGTTGAGCAATGAAACCAAGAAAATTCAATTTTTCACCGCGGCTAACTTACCGATTCGCAAGCGTTTTACCTTCGATGCTGCGACTTTACCTTGGGATCCGAAGCAAGAGCAAGACAACGTGGGCATTCCGGTACAATATGAATTAGACAATCACCCAGACAAAGGGTTGGGAAAACATGCGTTGTGGGATGGTAAAACTCGTGTTTATCAAGCAGATGGACATGGCAGTACGATTTTTTTGGGTGAAGATAATGCTGATTTCACTCCGGTGGGACAACCGATGAAACTGACCATTGGCAAAAGTCGCGATGTTGTTGTTACGCAACGTAAAATGAGTGAACAGCGGTTGAATGAACGGCGCAATAATGAAAATAAAGTGGTGTTGTACGATACGGAGGAAATGATGCAGGTGGAAATCGAAAATTTCAAAAATCTGCCCGCCGCCGTGACGTTGCAAGAACCGATGCCGATGGAATGGGAAATGAAACAGCATTCGCATGAATTTAAACGGGAACACAATCAACTCATCAGTTTTGATATAAATGTGCCGGAAAAACAAAAAGTTACCGTGACTTATACTTATTATCAACGAAATTTGAAGCCGTAATTTAGAAAACGTCAAGGTGTATGACATTTTGCTTATACACCCTACACTTTTAACTTGTTGATAAAAATCTTGTTTTATTGGATATGAACTATTTTTGATGCTGGCTAACGAATTGTACCATGTTGATAAATCCTCTTTTGACTCAATTACAGAAAATGTTGTGGTTAGTGGGTTGCATTGGCTATACTGCATTCGGTTGGGCAGAATCCGCGCAATTATTTGAAATTACAATGGTTCAGCAGACACAAAATCAAGCCCGTTTGACATTACACTTGACCGCACCGGTGTTACATACAGTTTTTACCTTGACGCATCCGCATCGCTTAGTGATTGATTTAGATGCCACTCGGTTGAAAAATAAGGCGGTATTGCACTTGGGAAATAATGCGTTGTTGGGCAATGTACGCAGTGGGGTGCGAAATGATGATGATTTACGCGTGGTGTTTGATCTGAAAACAGCGGTAAAATTTCAAAGTATTTTATTGCAACCCGCGGGGCAACAAAATCATCATTTAACTATTATTATCAATATGTTAAATTCCATTCCGCCGGTCATTTCAGACGCAGTGCCCGTGAAATCTCCTCCCGTTTCGCAGGTACCGGAGGCGGTAAAACTGGCAATGAATGCACCAGATCGCCCGACACTTCCCATTGCGGGGCAAACGCGTGATTTTTTAGTCGTGATTGATGCGGGACATGGGGGAATTGATCCGGGCGCGGTGGGGCAACAGGGCACGCGTGAAAAAGATATCACTTTAGCGATTGCTCGTAAATTGGAAAAATTGTTGTGGCAAGACCCACATATCAAATCTTTGATGACGCGCACTGAAGATAACTATTTGAATTTACGGGCTCGTGCCGATATTGCCCGGGAGCATAAAGCCGATTTGTTTATTTCCATTCACGCTGATGCAATGCCAGATAATGAGACCGCAAAAGGTGGTTCCGTGTATATGCTGTCTCCGAGTGGGGCAAGTAGTGAGGCAGCGCAATGGTTGGCACAGCGAGAAAATGCCAGTGATTTGGTGGATGGCACAAAATTAAGCGATAAAGATGAAATGCTTGCGTCAGTTTTACTCAATTTGTCGCAAAATAATGCGTTAGAAGCGAGTGCGTATGCGGGTAAATCGGTATTAAATGCGTTGGATCGAGTCAATCGTAATCATCTTGACAAGGTGCAGCAAGCGGCATTTATGGTATTGCGTTCGCCCGATGTGCCTTCTGTATTGATTGAAACAGGTTTTTTATCCACGCCAAGCGAAGAATCGAAATTGACTGACGATGCCCATCAACAGCAAATTGCTCAAGCGATTTTCGACGGTATTCGGACGTATCTGCATGATTATGTGCTACAAGATACATTATTGGCGACCTTGGGCGATACTAAAATTGAGGTGAAACACTGACCGGGATTCACAGAATTTTGAGAAATAATTTCAAATAAAACAAACGGTTCCTCCATAGCGATGATTCTCATGTGACATGCTTTGCCTGCCAATGCTTTCTTGGTTATAAACCTGTTTTGCTTAGTTTAAAGAGGTTAAACCGGTTCTATATTTCTACATACAATTTAAGAACACTATCATGTTTGATTTAGGCATTGTATTGATGGCTTATGCGGCGATCCGCCTGTATGAAAATCATCAAGCCCGGCGAAAACAAAAACTTATCACGGTTGAACTGAATTCAGAAGAACAAACGGTTGCCGAGATTGCTGCAGATGATTCTGAAAAACAAAGAGATTTACACTACATTAAGGTCAGCGTGATCTCCGTTGGCTTGGGCGCGTTACGCACGTTTTATCCCCCCATTGCATTGTTAAGTTTGGGTGTATTTACCTATACTGCGATTCCCTATCTCAAGCGCATGGAAAAGTCGTTGATAGAAGAAGAAAAAATCGACGGTTACGTGCTTTATGGGGTAGCTGACATGATGACCTTGGGATTGGGACGTTATGCGACTGCTGCTTTTGGAGTGGGATTAGTGCATACGGCTCATTATGTTATCAGCAATGCCCAAGATAAATCTAAGAAAATGATGATCGACGTGTTCGCACAACAACCGCAATATGTCTGGATTCTTCACGACGGCGTAGAGATAGAAATTCCTCTGGAAAAACTTAGCGAAAATCATATCGTTGTCGTTACCACTGGCGAAGTTATTCCCGCAGACGGCATTGTGATTCAAGGCATCGCCACCGTAGATCAACACGCACTCACGGGTGAATCGCAACCTGCGGAAAAAGAAGTGGGAGATCGGGTATTTGCATCAACGGTACTGATGGCGGGACGAATTCATGTCAAAGTTGACAGATCAGGGCAAGAAACGACCGTGGCAAAAATCGCGCAAATTCTCAATAAATCCATTAATTACAAAACTCGGACTCAATTGCGCGGCGAACAATGGGCGGACAGTTGGAATGTTCCCGTTTTAGGTCTGGCTTTTTTGAGTATGCCCATATTGGGACCAGTGGGTACCGTCGTCATTTTAAATGGTCACATCGCACAGACAATTCGCGTGATTGCCCCTCTGGGAACTTTGAATCATTTGAATATTGCAGCACATAAGGGTATTTTGGTCAAGGATGGCAGCGCACTTGAAAATTTAGGCAAGATTGACGCAATTTTATTTGATAAAACCGGTACTTTGACCGATGAACAACCCACAGTCGGACGCATTATTGTTTGTGATGAAAATTACACCGAAAGACAAATTTTAGCGTATGCCGCGGCGGCGGAATGTAAATTGGCACACCCCATCGCGAAAGCCATTATTCAAAAAGCCCAAGATAGCAATATCACGCTGCCCAACATTGCCGATTCAAAATATCAGATAGGTTATGGAATTACGGTGCATATTGCGAATGATGTGGTGCGGGTGGGCAGTATGCGCTTTATAGAGTCTGAAAATATTGCGATTTCTGACGCAGTGAGAGTGCAAATCCAATTGGCGCAACAAGAAGGGCATTCGCTGGTCATGGTTGCCATTGGGAACAAAATCTGCGGTATTTTGGAAATGCACGCCTCGGTTCGTCCCGAAGTAAAACAGTTAATTCAAAAACTTCGCAAACGCGGCATCAAACACCTTTCCATTGTATCAGGCGATCATCAAAATCCGACACAACGGCTGGCGGCTGAATTGGGCATGAACAGTTATTTTCATAGCGTGTTACCAACCAATAAAGCGGAAATTGTAGAAAAGCTGAAACGTCAAGGATATTCCGTGTGTTTTATTGGCGACGGCATTAACGATACCATTGCAATGAAGCAAGCCAATGTTTCTATTTCATTAAGCGGCGCAACTTCGGTGGCAACAGATACGGCACAAATTGTATTAATGGATGGCAGTTTATCACATTTATCTAATTTATTTGAGATTTCAGACAGTTTAGAGAGAAACTTACGCAACAGTTTGGCGATTAATTTATCCGCGGGGGTAATCACTATCGGTAGTGCGTTCTTATTGCGAATTGACATCATTACGGCAATGTTAATCACCCAAGCCGGTTTGGGAGTGGGTCTGCTGAATGCCATGTCTCCGTTGAAGCAATTGAAACAGGAAGAACTCAGCAACACGTTGAATCCCAATGCAACCAGCAAACGCCATGAACAAGTTTTGTTATTAACCCATCAACAAACTACAAATAAACCGTAGTGTCACATCAGTCAGGATAACATTTCCCAGAGATTTAAACCTGTTAAGTTGCTGAAACTGGACAGGTTTAAAGCAAGCAATTTTCCTGAAACAATATTATTTCTTAGTCTGCTTCGGATCGATATCCAGCGAGCGCAATTTGCGATACAAATGAGTGCGTTCCAAACCAACTCGGATCGCAACCTTGCTGACATTGCCCCCAACTTCTTGCAATTGGTGTTCTAAATACGCCCGCTCAAATTGTTCCCGCGCTTCTCGCAAGGGGAGATCGTAAATAGATAAATGACTCAAGGTGCTAGAACGATGCTGGCTATTCAACGCGGGTTCCACTTCGTCCAATTCTATCGCAGTTTCATTGCCCAAAATCAATAATCGTTGCACCAAATTTTTCAATTCGCGCATGTTGCCGGGCCAAGAATAATTGCGTAACCGATTTTGTGCTGCGACGGAAAACCGCCGATAGGGTAAATTTTCCTGCATCACGAAGAAATTGACGTAAAATTCCAAAATTTCGGGCACATCTTCACAATGTTGTCGTAAGGGAGCGACATGAATCGGTACAATGTTGAGAAAATAGTATAAATCTTCTCGCAACTTACCGGTGTTTACGGCTTCTTCCAAATCATAAGACGTTGCCCCAATCATTCGCACATTTAAAAATACAGGTTCGGTGCCACCATTGCGAAAAAAGGCTTGATTTTCCAAACTGTTCAGCAAGCGTGCTTGGATCGCGTCGTCTAAATCAGCAATATCTTTAATAAACAAGGTGCCGCCATTGGCTTGTTCTAAACGCCCCGCGGTATGTCCACCTTGCATTCCAAACAATTCCATGGATTGATTCTCAGGATTGCCGCCTGCCACTCGCATCGTTGCAAAGGGTAATTGCTGCCGCGGACTGTGTTGATGAATATAACGCGCCAACAACGTTCTGCCGCTGCCTGATTCACCGGTGATAAGCACTGCGGTGTCATGTTGATGAATTCGCTTGACTTGTTCACGCAATGCTGCCATCAAACTGCTACGCCCCAACGGTTCAACCACGACCTGAGCATGTTTACGCAATCCGTGATTTTCCTGCCGCAAGATTGCCATTTCCAAGGCTCGTTTGATAGTAATCAAGAGCTTGGAAATAGAGACCGGTTTCTCAATAAAATCATACGCGCCCAACCGGGTCGCTTCAACCGCAGTTTCAACTGTGCCATGCCCGGAAATCATGACGACGGGAGTATGTTGTAAACCACTTTCCGCCCATTCCTTCAACAATGAAATTCCGTCAATATCAGGCATCCAAATATCAAGTAAAATCAAGTCAGGACGTTGGGAGAGATGAATTTGACGGGCAACGGTACCGTTTTCAGCTACCGTTACGTCATAATCCTCGTCCTCGAGAATTTCTTTCATCAAACTGCGAATGTCTGGCTCATCGTCAACAACTAAAATGTGTGGTTTGCTGCTCATATTTTGTAAACTACTTAGCGGATTGATTTTCTACATACGTTTGGTAATGTCGCGCAAAAATCTTTTCTAATTCATCGACTAATTCAACCACGTTTCTATCTTGCACGATACCGGTAACAATGGCAGAAGTTTCATTTAATAATCGTGATTTATCCAACATCGGATAAGTTTGCGACAGGCGTTTGATGGCGGCAATCACGGATTCGTTTTCAGGTCGTGGGATTAAAAGGGGTTGTGGTGGCAGGGAAATGGATGATTTTTGTGAAGTTCGCGCCCGTAGGAATTGAGCAAAAGCCAGTAACATTTCCTGTTCTTCTGGTGGAAGTTCACGATAGATCGTTTGTAACTGTTTGACGACATTTGCCATGATTATAACCTGACCGGCATCGTAACATCACAGTAATTTTTGGAGAAACCCAGTAGTTCTTCAATGGCACGCAGACGAAACTTTTGTTTTTGATGAACAAATGAAAATGGACGGTACAAAGGAGGATTCAGTCCCACGCCGCACAGCATTCCCAATTGTACATCTTTTTGAATCGTTGCTTTGGATAAAATTGAAACACCCATGCCGGCGGTCACCGCGCCCTTGATAGATTCAGAACTCCCTAACTCCATGATAATATCCAAATCATAACCGCTCAAGCCTTCCCGACTGAAATAATCCATAATCACATCCCGCGTGCCAGAACCTTCTTCACGGGAAATGTAGGGCAATCCCAACAGTTCCTTTGGCTTGATTTCTGTGCGGGTTGCAAGTGGATGTTCAGGTGTCATAATGGCGACCAGTTCATCCCAACGGCATACTTCGACGGTGAGATTTTTATTAGAAACCGGGGCTTCCACCACGCCCAAATCAATCATATTGTTTTCTACCATGTTGACAATTTCTTCGGTATTGGAAACTCGGAGCCGAATTTTCACCTCAGGATATTTACTTTTGAAATTGCCCAATAACGTCGGTAACATATACTCTGCAATCGTGGTGCTCGCACCTATCAGTAGGATTCCATTCATATTTCCGGTCATTTTTTTAACCGTATTTTCCATTTCATTGTACTGTTCAAAAATATGTTCGGCACAATCATACACCACTTGTCCCACTTCTGTCAGCGTAATCCGATTGTGAGTGCGATCAAAGAGGCGAGTATTAAAATGTTCTTCTAATTGACGGACTTGGAAAGTGACCGCAGGTTGCGTCATGTGGAGGGTTTCCGCCGCCTTGGTAAAACTGAGTAATCGAGCAACCGTATGAAATACATGTAAACGACGATCAGCCATACATTTTCTCCTTGATGATAGGGATTCATGAGTTTTTTAGTTTTTTATTGTATTCTCATCGAACCGATTTGACATCTTTAAACTTGGTGGATAAGTCAAGTTTAGGGGGTGCGACACAGATTAGAAAAATTGGTTGTTTTAAACCTGTCAGGTTTCTGAAACTGAGTGGGAGTTATGCAGTTCAAAATGTAACTTAGTTTTAATTCAGTCAGTTAGCATCTACATCACTCCTACTTGGTTTAAATAATATAGTGATCTTAAATCATTTGTAGTAAAACAAACGTTATTCACGTCATCAACACAGAAGCTCAATACACTGAGTCTGACACTGCTCTTACGTGCGTTTAAAGTCTCGCTGATACGGGTCGCGACTCTAACTACTTAACTACGATAGTTATTCAGATTGATTGCAGCATTCAAATCCCGGTCAATGACTAAACCACAGTCACAACTGAAGATTCTGTCTGCTAATGTCAAATCCTGTTTTTTCGTTCCACAACGGGAACATGTTTTACTGCTGGGAAAAAATCTATCGGCAATGACCACAACGCACTTTCTTAATT
>DYNO01000024.1:0-2074 GCA_020721025.1 Thiomargarita sp.
TTGGGTTATAGACCTGTTTCACTTGGTATTAAAGATTTCAAATCGGTTCTATATAGCTCATCTCTCCGCGTCAACTCTTTTTCTATTTATTTTACTCAAGCCTCATTTTTCGCTATTTTATTCTTTCCAAATCAACAAAATAATTTCATCACCCCGTAATTCGCTCAAGAACCTCCGTGGCAGGAACGATTTCTTCACTTGTTTCCGTGAGAGTTCCCGCAAGACGCAAAGGTTTTCCCTGCTTATCCCATTGGGCTGAACCACGCACCAACACCCATAAATAATACCCACACTTATGTTGCAAACGCACGGTCAATTCATAAGTCGCCACCCGCCGTTCCAAATACGCTGAAATTCGATTCATCATGGTCGTTACGTCATCAAAATGTAACCGATTGAAAAATTCTTCCGGGCGATTGGACAACTCATTTTCCTCATATCCCAATATCTGTTTCCAACGTGGTGAAAAATAAATCTCATTGCTACGAATATTCCAATCCCATAGACCATCTTGTAAATCTCTGATAATAAAATTAAAACGCTCTTCAGTCGCTCGCAATGATTCTTGAGCCTGCTTATGTAACGTCAAATCGACATGGGTGCCCACAACCCGTTGCGCTTGCCCCGTCACAGTCCGTTCCACAATTTTGCCGCGCCCTAAAATCCATTTCCAATTTCCAGATTTAGTTCTCAAACGAAATTCCAATTCAAAACCGAGCGAATTAGGATCGTTCATATGCTCTCTAATTGTTTGTTCTGCATAGATTTTATCATCGGGATGCAATAAACTAAACCAATTTTGATAACTTGCTTGGAATTCTTGAGGTTGATAGCCCAACATCGTGTAATACGTGGGGCTGAAATAAGTTTCGCCAGTAGTGAAATTTATTTCCCATAGACCATCACTGGCAAATTCCAATGCCAATCTCAGCCGCTCTTCATTGATTTGTAATGTTTTTTCAATCTGCTTTTGTTGCGTAATATCGCTCATCACACAAATCACCCGTTGTTGTCCACAAGGGCTAGAAAAAAGATAAAACGTTATCTTGACAGGAATCTGTGAACCGTTTTTATGATAACTATTTGTTTCTATAGTTAATTCTATCTGTTCCCCCGCCTGCAAAGATCGTAAACGCGCAATCATTTTTACCTGATCCAATTCAGCAGAAATACTCGACGGAGGCATCTGCAATAAATCCTGTTCCACGTAGCCCAATCGACGACAAACACCTTGGTTCACATAACTCAGTTGATAATCTTGCGTATCAAAAATGAAAACACCATAAATCGTATTATCCAACACCTTCTTAAACTGCATTAATTCCGTATTAAGGACTAAAAATCTCTTGAATATCATATTGATGGTTTTTTCAATCACCCCAATTTCATCTTTACGAGTAACCACAATTGGCATGTCCCAATGACCATTTTTTGCGCGCCGGAGCGCGTCGAGCACGTTTTGCAAACAGGCTAAATGCGTCCGCGTGAACAGTAATGCCAGTAAAAATACACTCAAAAATATGACGATGCCGATAATTGGTAAAAATTTAAAATAAACAAGTTGTTGCCTAAGAATTTCTTCTTGAGTGATTGCCAATATGATATACCAATTCCATTGCTTAAAATAGGTAAATATTCCTAGATAAACTTGCCCTTGATATTCAAAAGTAAAATCGCCATGCTGTTGACTAATTACCTGTTGTACAAATTCAAACTCTACTCTTTGTCCCGCGGTGTAGCTGGGATGGAAAATAATTTGTGCGTTATCATTGATAATAAAAACAAATCCCGTCTCGCCAAAACTGTAATGACGCGATTTTTCTAACAATTTTTGTTGTGCTGAGGTAACATAATCTTCGATATCGGCAATCCCCGCAGATTTGATGACTCGGTATGACGCATTGATTTCGTTATAAATATCATTGATTTCGCCATGCAGCAATTTACCATAAAGTAAATATGTAATTTGGGTCATGGCAATATGATTTGCAATGATGATCGGCAAACTAATCAGTATCAATATGATAAATATAAATATATTGAATTTAGTTTGAATTTTCATCATCACATCCCT
>DYNO01000024.1:2174-16524 GCA_020721025.1 Thiomargarita sp.
GGTCACAAAATCCCGTTCCATGTGAGCGAAATTGATGATTGATGTACTCGGTGGTGTTCAGCGAATAATCTCAGCCAATTCAAGCAGTTCAGGGGCGAAAAGAATATCAAGTTTGTTGCCAATACGCATATTGACATATAGTTTACCACGTTTATTTCGAGCGAGTGGAATGTCCGAAGGCTTAGTTCCATCTAGGATTTGTAACGCCGCCTGCGCTGCCCATTCTCCCTGTTCCTCCGGAGATTTAACAATACCCAAAAGTGCGTATGGCATCATAAAATCATGTTGTGTACCTACGGGAATTTTGGTGTTTTCTTCCACAAATTGCTGTGCTTCGGTATCATTCCAATCCTTTATTCCACCGTTATTTGTAATAAAAATCATATCTACAACGGTTTGTAGTTCCAAAAATCGTTGTTTCCATTCAGCAAATGTTTTCACGAAAAACTTCTGAGAGTAGTCAATCTTAAAAACATGACCATGATTCTCGGCTATTTTGTATTCCGATAATTCATCAGGAGCTAAAAATCCCAATCGCTCACCCTTGGCATACGGTCTGAGATTTTTAATAATCGAATCAACCAATTCAATTTCAATCATACCTGTAGTATTTTTATAAGGATAGTTATAAGCGGCAATGTCCCAATTAATTCCGCAGAAAACAAACGGTAGAGTGGCATCTTTATAATGCGGCATCACAACGTATTTTGAAGCATTATCATCACTGGCAATCACCACATCTGGTTGAAATATCTCGATTTCTGTTTTCACTCGTTGGGCGGCTTGTTTACCAAACTCAGTTTCAGTATTGCGTTTAGTATCCATATAAATTGTTTTCAATTCAACTCCCGTATCTTGCAGTGTTTGCACAACGCCGCGATGGATTCCTTTTGACCAATCGTAGCTTTCATCATACGAATCAATATGTAAAACCTTTTTGCCTGGATAGCAGCGCAATTTATTTAATTCTTCTAATGGCATTCCGTTATCTGGAATCCCCGCGGCGACTTGATAAGCAGTGTTACTAACTGATTTAACATACGTTATTTTACGCATCACTTGTAAAGTCGTGGGTTCTGTCCACAAATAACTGAGCCATCCTCCATGCGGCAAACTGCCGGTTTCACAAAATTTTTTTCTTTTTTCCATGAACTTCGTCAACTGTTGATTATCCTTTAACAAAACTGGAAAAGGATGGGCAACAATTTTATTTTCGTCGCAATCAAGGACAAACATGTAAGAATTTTTCCATACCCACTTCCCATCTGGTTGATTAAATTCAGTTAATCCAGCCCTACCTTGCTGTGATAATTGCGCGGCAGCTTTCTGTACTTGACAGACAACATCATTAGGTGTAGTCATATTTGGGGGTGTGGTGGCAAAAACATGTGGGACAAAAAACATCCACGAAGCCAGCATAATTATTTGAATCATAAACATTATTCCTCCATCAAGTCAATCAATAGCTCAGGTAAATTTGGGAAAATTCTGATAAAACCAGTTGATTCATTATAGTGATTCACGACAAGAGAGATCGCTAGATCATCATTAAAAATGCTTGAGAGGGCAAATTCTGGCGATTCTCCCACCCAATTAATCACGCAAATTCAAATAAAAATATCGATTTCATAAACTTTCTTACCTTTCAACTTGATAAGTTCCATACTATTTTCAATAGCGATGAGATGTTCATAAATCACTTGGCGAACATTATCAAGGGTCTGCTGCTCAGTATTGCCGTCCGCCCAACAACTTGGTAACATGGGACAATAGGCAGTGAAACCTTCGTCAGAATGCTGCAATACAATTTTGTATTTCATACGATATCCATACTATTATTCTTTAGCATTACGGCTGTATAAAATTTGCGTGATCTGTTCAGACACTAACCCAATTAAAAACACCAACATAGCAGTAATAAACAACAGAGCCCCCATATTGGTAAACCGATTCATTGACGTAAATGTGTAAGCATAATAACCCAAACCGAGCAGAAAAAAGCTAAGACTCAGCGGTCCAAAAAGTTTCAGTGGCGCGTATAACGTGCCGATTTTGAAGATAATCAATAAGAAACGCAATCCATCTCTCAGCGGTTTAATGTGACTTTTTCCCACCCGTTGTAATGCGGTAATTGGAAGATAACCCACGCTATAACCGGCACGAAAAAAAGCCATCGTGATTGTGCTTGGATAGGAAAAGGTATTAGGCAGTAAGTGAAGGAATTCGCGAAATTTTTCAGCACGCACGGCTCGAAATCCCGACGTTAAATCTTCAATCAGATGCCCCACCATCCAAGTGGCTAACCAGTTGTAAAAACGATTGGCACACCCCCGCGAAAAACTGGCTTGCGAACCACTGTCACGCGCCCCGACTACCATATCATAATTTTGTTCGATTTTTTCTAATAGTCGAGCAATGTCAACTGGTTGATGTTGCCCATCAGCATCCATGAAAATCAGAATATCGCCTTGAGCCACCCGCGCCCCAGTCTTAATTGCCGCTCCATTCCCCTTGCTATAAGGATGTGATACCACTTGTACCCCATGTTGCATGGCTATTTGGGCAGAATCATCGGTTGAACCATCATCGACCACAATAATTTCTGCATGAGGTTGATATCGTTGTAGTTCGGGGAGGAGCGTTTTTAAACTGCCCGCCTCATTTTTACACGGTAAAATAATACTGATTTTATGCGTCATCGTGGGATATCACCGTATTGAAATTATCAAAAAAATTGATTATTTTTCATCAATATATAAACGATATGAATCTATTGGAAATTAAACTGAGTCACGCTAAAAATTTTAGAAACGATATCTGCATAAACCGCCATTGTCATGTTACCAAAGTGCGACTTCAATCCGCGTGAAGATGTAAATATATTAACAAAATGGATTTTTAGCAGCAATTTTTACCAAGAAAATCAATCTGTTGCTACCAAAAAATAACAATTTATTGGCGCAACTAAATTTTTTGAAGAAAATCGCTCGTGGAAACAATTTTGGTAGCGCGACATCAGTCAAGATGATAATATTTTTCTCAAACCGGTTTTTGAAACCTGATAGTTCAAAATAAAGTTTACGAATTTAATGCCTGTTTTAACTGCTGCTCCAAACTATCCAATTGATTTTTATAAGCATCGCGAGTAATTAGATTCCATTGTTGCCGAGTTTGTTGCAAATACGCCAACGCCTCCGCTATTTTTCCCGCCCGCCCCAACCAAATCATTTTATCCAAACGATACTGGGGAACATCTTTTAACCGCAATGCTGCTTCCAGATGTTGCACGGCTGCATCTAATTTTCCCTCTTGCGCCAAATAGATAGCATACATGCGCTCAATATAATATTGATAAATGCTTGGATTTGGGTTGTGCCACAGAGCCTCAATGTAAGTGCCTAAAATTCCTGAATCAATTTTACATTTCCGTGTCAACCGCGCTTGCAGCAAATAATCTAAATTCGACAACGCCGCTGTGTCAATAATCCCTTTGAAAAATTGGTTACGCACCGTCGCAGAATCCGGCTCAGGAATATGGGAATGTTCGCACGCCAAAACCACCCACGACATGTACGGACCAGTATCTTGTGGAAAAGTAGTCAGCATTTGTTGGAAGTATTTGAATGCAATGTCATATTTACCCTGTTGCTCAAGCAAGGTCGCGGCATGAGAAAGCGCGTAACGAGATAGAGGTTTCTGTTTCGCCCATAACACCGCTTGCACTGTTGGATTACCCCAGATTTGCGTTTGCATCCAAGTGATTGCTGGAAATGCCGCTAACCATAAACAAATCAATCCGATAGCAATGTAACGCAATGACGATTTCGAGAGATACTCGAATAAATGCACAATGCCGTAGATGACCGCGAACAAAATTCCTAACATAGGCAAATAGTTACGATGTTCAAAATAAATCGCCAACGCGATAAAACTTGATTCTAACCAATGTCCGGCAATAAACCACAATACTGCCAATGCGAAGAGGGTGTAAACGCGACGTTTCCAAATACTAAAAATTATCACCAAGATGAGGGCACCGCTGGCAAATAACGTGCTGATTGGATTCAATAAACTTCGTGAAATTGTGAAATCGTCGTGAAATAAACCAAAATTGTTCGATTGCAGCAATAAAATCTTACTGACATACTCCCAAAGTACCCGAGTTTCCGTGAGCAATCGCTCAATTAAATTAAAATCACGAACCGCGTAACTTTGAACTAAACTATTAAATTTTAAACTAAAATAAACAATTAATAAAGCAATGGGGAGATAAACAAATCCACTCATCCAAATTTTCCAGTAACGCGGGCGTACAAGGGCATGAAGCACCGTCAGTTCGAGCACCAACACGTAGAAAATAAGTAAAATTCCGTTTTCTTTGCTAAAAATCGCCAAACTGCCGCCAATGATAAATCCGAATGAAATCCAAAGATAGCCTTTCACAAGATTTTGTTTTATCAAATATTCTCGTCCCTTCAAATACAAAATAAGTCCGACGAGGGTAAATAAGCTGACGAGCAAGGTCATGCGCTGCACTGCGTATAATACGGTAGAGATTTGCAACGGATGTACCAACCAAAGTGCAGCGGTAAGCCAACTGATCAATAATATTTTAGCGGGAGGGAGGGCGAGTAAACGAGTTAAAAGCAAGCAAAACCAGAATACAAGACAGCCATTCAGCAAATGAATCATCAAGTTGACATATTTAAAATTCCAAGGATTCGTCGCCCAATCGTGATATTGCAGTGCGAAAGTAAGCAACGACAACGGACGACCCAACCAGCCCGCCTCGCCCTCAGAGACATATTGCAGTATTCCTGCCCATAATTGCGTATCATCAATCAATTGCAGTGGTATAAAATTTGGTTCATCATCGAGCAAAAAGATGCCATGCAGTCCCGCCCAATAGAGAGCTACTGTGATAAATAACAATAAGATAAAACTAATTCCATGACGAAATTGTGAGTTAGGCATGAGAGAAAATTGCTTATCCTGAAAATAGCAGATAAAAATAATCATTGAAATGAATGAATTACTTCAAAAAATTATTTTTCTGCTTATCAATATAGGTTATTATAAATGTAATTTGACTTGCTAAAATCGCATCACTCAACAAAATTTGCATAATTTTACCAATTTAGGTCAGTAATCGCAAATAATTCTATGGTGTTTCAGTTTCTCAGTCCACTATTTTCGATGCGCGAATCACAGCAACACGACCTACCATCATCCAAAATCTCGGTATATCTGTGTTATCATAACACTTTCCACTCCATCTCAAAAAAACTGGATAAACAGCATGTTCACCTCTCAACTTGTTATTGCCTTCGCGGTATTCGTCAGTATTTATCTGATTTTTTTCTTGTTAATTCGCCTATTCGCAGATATGGCAATTGTAGGAACGAGTCTCGTGTGTGCTGGCACTGCGTTCTTGATACCGCCCTACTATAGTTCTTTTAGAGAGATAATTCAAGGAATTGGTCTTATTTCCTCGCTGGGATTGAAGATTCCTGACAGTCCCACGTTGGTCGGAATGGTGATTGTCGCAAGTTTTGTGGTGCTGTTAGGTGTGTTAATTTGTCTGCCATTTTTACCCTTTTCTGAAACCTATCGTACCATTTTGGGGATAGGAAAATTGGGAGTCACTGAAATTCAGGTCAAACAGTTGATTAACGATGAATTGGCAAGTGTGGACGATTTAGATGAGAAAAAAATCAAGCAGTGGATTCGTGAAGAATTGGCGCGTGCTACGACAGCATCCGAAAAAGTAGAGGAAAAACCAGAAATAATTACTGCGGTCGAACTGAAAGTCTAAAGGAATCATTGCGATGGCAGATACTGTAATTATGGGGATGGGCAAAACAGGCATGGCTTGCTTGCGTTTTTTGGTCAAACAGGGAATGGCGGTGCGTATCATGGATAATCGTCAAGAACCGCCCTATTTGTCAACGATAAAGCAAGAATTTCCGCAAGTTACCTACCAAGTTGGTCATTTTGATCCCGCGTGGTTGGCAGCCGCATCAGAAATTGTTATCAGTCCGGGGTTATCTTTGCAAGAGTCGGCTCTTTCTGAAGCCAAAACCAAAAATATACCGATTATCAGCGAGATAGAACTCTTTGCTCGTCACGTCAATGCGCCCGTTGTGGCAATTACTGGTTCCAACGGCAAAAGTACCGTGACAACTTTACTAGGGGAAATGGCACAGCAAGCGGGATGGCGAGTCGCAGTGGGGGGGAATTTAGGCACACCGGCACTAGACTTATTGCAATCTCCCGCGCCTAGTTTATATGTTTTGGAATTATCAAGTTTTCAATTAGAAACAACTGATTCGCTCAAACCGAAGGCGGCGGTCGTGCTTAATATCAGCGAAGATCACATGGATAGATACGCCAATTTGGAAGAATATATCGCAGCAAAACGACGGATTTATGAGTATGCAGAGACGGTAGTGATTAATTTAGACGATGCTAAAGTGGTTGCCATGCTACCGCCACACCGCAAACACCTGGGTTTTAGTTTACATTCGCATCGTGGCAATTTCACCATGACGACCGAAAAAGGTGGGAAATTATGCCTTGCCCACTTGCAAGACTATTCCATTCAACCCTTATTAGCCACTGATGAAGTTCGCTTACAAGGGGCAATCATGCGTAGTAACATCTTGGCAGCATTAGCATTAGGCGAAGCGGTGGGCTTACCCATGTCAGCAATGTTAGATGCGATACGTGAATTTCGCGGATTACCACATCGTTGTGAATGGGTCGCAACTATCGGAGGAATCGACTGGTTCAACGACTCCAAGGGCACCAATGTCGGCGCAAGTGTCGCAGCAATTCAAGGGTTAGAACGGGCGGGACGCATTATCCTCATCTCCGGCGGGGAAGGAAAAGGCGCGGATTTTAGCCCGCTTGCCCCAATAGCCAGTCAACATTTAAAAGCCTGCGTATTAATCGGACGCGACGCTCACCTCATTGCCAAAGCATTAGAACAGACTATCCCCTTGATTTTCGCAAAAAATATGTCAGATGCCGTACAACAAGCTGCCCAATTAGCCACCACTGGCGATGCGGTACTTTTATCCCCTGCTTGTGCCAGTTTTGACATGTTCAATAGTTACGCACATCGCGGAGAAGTATTTACCACTGCTGTGAAAAATTTACCATCGGTCAAATTAATTCATTGATATTACAAAATAAAAAATGAATTTTTGTATCTATCACGCTTTTTTTCCAAATTTACCTCCAAACACCTTTCATTTCCAATCCACTGAGCCACCATCATGCTGAATAAAGAGAATCTGAAGGACATTTACCCCCTTTCTCCCATGCAAGCGGGGATGTTATTTCACGCCCTGCTAAATTCTCGCTCGGATGCGTATTTTGAACAAACGACCCTTGTTATTCGCGGACGATTTGATGTAAATTTATGGAAAAAAAGTTGGCAAATTTTGGTACAACGACACGATATTTTGCGTACCGTGTTCAGTTATAAAAAAACCGAGCATCCGCTGCAAATTGTGTTAAAACAAAGTGATGTTGAATTTTCACTAACTGATTTACGTCATCTTGATACAACCGCGCGCAACGATTATTTAGTTCAGTATAAACAACAAGATAGGCAACGAGGTTTTGATCTTACGCAGGACAAACTTACCCGAGTCGCGCTATTCCAGCGACAGCAAGACGAATATGTCATGGTCTGGAGTTTTCCGCATATTTTGCTCGATGGATGGTGCAATGGAATTATTCATGAAGAACTGCTAACCATCTATCAACAGCTACAACAAGGCAAAACACCGAATTTACCGCCCGCCCCGCCTTATAGTCGCTACATTCAATGGCTCGGAAAACAAGATAAAACAGCAGCCGCGCATTATTGGAAAACCTATCTTGAAAACTACACGCAACTGAGCAGTGTACCCAAAGAAAAATTTCTCGCCCCATCTGCAAATTCAGCCGAAGTTGTGGAATATGAATTGACATTTGAAGCAGAAATTTATCAAAAAATTCAACAAATTGCTGTGCAACATCAAGTGACATTGAATACCTTAGTGCAAGCAATGTGGAGCATATTACTCAGCGTTTATAATGGCGTGACGGATGTCGTTTTTGGGGTGACAGTTTCCGGACGCCCTACGGCAATTGCAGACATTGAACGGACATTGGGTTTATTTATCAATACGATACCTGTTCGTGCCCAAGTGACCGAATCTCTGACCGCGAGTGAGCTGATCCAACAATTACATCAACACAATCTTGCCAGTAAAAATTATGATTTCTACCCCTTGGCTGAAATTCAGAGCCTCACACCGCTGAAACACAATTTATTCGATCATCTGCTGATTTTTGAAAATGTTCCGCAAGGGCAGGATGAAATTTTAGATCAATCCCTCGGATTTCGCATTGAACAACAAGAAATGTATGAGCACACCCACTATCATTTTGTTTTATCAGTGCTTCCCGGTGATAACTTGGTTTTTAAGTTCAGTTATCACCCTCGCCTCTATCTCGCAGCTCAAATCGCTAGAATTGCAGCACATTGCGAACATTTGCTCAACCGTTTGTTAGTGGACAGTTCTTTTCTCATCAAAGATTTGGACATCTTGCCAAAAGCGGAAAAAAATCAGTTATTACAACAATTTAATCCCACTGTCGATGTACCAGTCACACCATTGGGATTGGTGGCATTGTTTGAAGCCCAAGTGATTCAAACTCCAGAACAAATTGCGGTTCGTTGTGGCTCACAACAACTGACGTATCGCGAATTAAATGCACATGCCAACCGAGTTGCTTTTTTTCTGCGTGATGGTTATGGAATTCAACCCGATGATCGGATTGCACTTTTACTGGATCGCTCGATAGATTTGGTCATTGCACTGTGGGGAATTCTCAAATCTGGGGCAGCTTATGTGCCGCTTGACCCGACCTATCCCGCACCACGCATTCAATATGTGTTAGAACATAGTCAGGCAAAGTTGGTATTGACTCAAGCGAACTATATGAATCAATGGGAAAATATAAATGCAATGGAATTTGCAACGATTCTCTCACAACCTCATTTACCCACAGATAATTTACCCATCATTACCCAACCTCAGCATCTGGCGTATGTGATTTACACCTCCGGTTCGACTGGTTTACCCAAGGGGGTGATGTTGATGCAGCACAATATTGTGAGTTTTTGCACTAACTTAAGCACTCGTTTTGGCTTTACTTCACGCGATACATTATACGCAGTGACAACCGTGACTTTTGATATTTCTGTGCTAGAATTGATTGGGACGTTATTGCTTGGAATGCAAGTGATTGTTGCAAAAGAAGAAAATACTCGTGATCCGCGCCAACTGGTTCAAGAACTCAAAACTTGTTCGATTGTGCAAACCACTCCGTCACGGTTGCAAATGATTATCGACAGCGAAGGATTGCAGGCATTGGCGCATTTGCGGGTGATCTTGGTTGGGGGCGAAGCGTTATCACAGAGTTTATTTGAGCAATTATCCAGTCTGTCGCATACCCAAGTGTTCAATGTTTACGGTCCCACGGAAACTGCAATTTGGTCAACCACTAAGTTATTGAATGGTCAACTATTAACGATAGGAAATCCGCTAGAACACGAGTCTGTCTATATTTTATCGGAAAACTTGCATTTGTTACCCATTGGGGTGATTGGCGAAGTGTGCATCGGCGGGGCGGGCGTGAGTCGTGGTTATTGGCGGGATGAACAAAAAACGCAACAACAGTTTGTTCCCAATCCTTTTCGTCCGGGAGAAATGCTTTATAAAACAGGCGACTTGGGACGTTGGCTATCGAATGGCGAAATTGAATTTTTGGGACGTAAAGACTTTCAAGTCAAAGTGCGCGGTTTTCGGATTGAATTGGGAGAAATTGAACATCGTTTGGTGCAACTGGACGCTGTTCGTCAGGCGGTGGTGGTGGCGCAGGAGGGCAATTTGATCGCATACTTGGTGGTGGACATTCCAGTGCAACCGACTGATTTGAAAAAATATTTGCTGGAATGGTTGCCGGATTATATGATTCCCACGCACTTCATCACAGTGGAAACTTTACCCCTGACTCCCAATGGTAAAATTGACCGTAAGGCATTGCCTAAACTTGAAAATATGACGGTGGCAACGAGTGAGCAAATTGCCCCGCGCACTGAATTAGAACAGCAATTAGCGGAAATTTGGTGCAGTGTGTTGGGAATTGCTCATCTCGGCGTGCGGGATAACTTTTTTGAATTGGGCGGGCACAGTTTGAAAGCCGTGCAACTGATGACGAAAATTCGCCAACAATGTCAACGAGAAGTGAGTTTAACTCAATTTTTTCAAGAACCTACTATCGAAGGCTTGGTGAGACAATGGACAACTTTACAAGGACTTGCCCGACTCAATCCTGCCCAGTTGCAACCCCAAGTGAGTGTGATTTGTGTGCCACCCATTTTGGGATATGGCATTGTTTTTCAACCACTCAGTGAACATTTACCTGACAATGCATGGTATGCCATCGATTTCGTCGAAAACGTTCCCAACTTATTGGATCATTATTTGCATTTGTTACGGGCACTGCACTTAACACGCTATGTTTTATTGGGTTTTTCTGCCGGAGCAACGGTGGCGTTGCAATTGGCGAAACTTTTAGAACAACAAGGTGAATGTGTCTCAGATGTTATTTTACTTGATAGTCAACGGCTTGCCGCAAATTTATCGGTGTCTGAAACAGAAATGGAACAATTTTTGCAGCAAGGATTGGCGGGATTTTTTACCGAAGCCTTGGGCGATAAAACGGCGGTCAAACGACAAATGCATGGTTATGCCGAGTTAGTATTGACAACCTTGGATACAGGCGTGATTAAGGCGAATATTCATTATATTCAAGCAGTTGGTAGCGATATAGCCGATTGGCATGATGTGACCTGCGGAAAATATTCTCATTATCAAGGATTTGGCGAACATTTTGCCATGTTACACCCTCCTTATGCAGCACAGAATGCCCAATTGATACGACAAATTTTAGCAAGTGATGGCGCGACATTTCACCATTTTCAATGAGATGTGTTGCGCTAGACTGACTTGCAACAACTAAATGGGAATGACTGATGGAACGACCACGTATTGAGACAGAATCCAGTTTTTTCAACTGGTTGCGACAATTCTTTGGTTCAAATCAACCGATTGTGCCAGCGAACCCAACTCGTCCGATTCCAACAACAACTTTGGATTATAACCATCCGTCCTTGCTTGCAGAATTGGCGGAATTAAAAAAATACCGGGTGTGGGTTGAAGAAGCGGCAGGACATTATCATTTAAATCCGTCATTGTTATGCGGTATTGGTTCGCGAGAATCGCGTTGGGGGTTGGCATTGCAGCCTCAAGGTCCGGCAGGAACGGGGGATTTTCAGCAACGTCCGCCCCAGCCAAAAGTGAGTCGCACCACGCCATTGCCTCCTGATGGTCGAGGCTTTGGGCGCGGTTTGTTACAAATTGACTATGATTGGCATGAATTTGCACGCACGGGAACTTGGCATTCGCCGCGTGATAATATCTTTTATGCTTGCGAAATTTTACATAAATCATTACAAACTTTAGCACGGGAACGGGTTGCTGCGAATCTACAAACTCGTGCGATGCTTGCCGCCTACAACGGTGGATTGACCAATACTTTGAATGCGTTACGCAAGGGGTTGGATGTCGATGCCAACACGACCGGCAAAAATTACTCTGAGGACGTACTGGATCGTGCCGCGTGGTTTCAATTGCATGGTTGGCGTTAAATGAATTCTATTTTACAATTTCGACAAGTATGTAAAAAATTCTCGCATATTCAAGTGCTTGACCATATCAATTTGGAAGTATGCCGAGGCGAGTTTTTTGGTTTGGTTGGCGTGAATGGGGCGGGTAAGACCACGTTGATCAAGAGTGTGCTCGATTTTTGTGATATAGATCAAGGTGAAATTCATTTATTTGGCATACCTCACCTGCAACCTCATGCACGGGATCATCTGGCTTTTTTACCCGAGCAATTTACGCCACCGCCCCATCTGACGGGAAGGCGGTTTTTGGAATACATGATTAATATGCACAGTTTACGCTATAATCGTGAATATGTTGAATTTTTATGTCGTGAAGCGGATTTGGCAATACCGGCATTGAATCAACCTGTTCGCTCATATTCTAAGGGTATGGCACAAAAATTGGGCTTGGTGGCGTGTTTTTGTAGCAATAAGCCATTGTTAATCTTAGATGAACCGATGAATGGTTTAGACCCAAAAGCGCGAGTTTATCTGAAAAAGCATTTGTTACAGTTAAAATCGCAAGGCACCACGATATTTTTTAGCACCCATCTGCTGGCGGACGTGGAAAGTTTATGTGATCGCATGGGAATTTTGCACGAAGGTCAACTGCGTTTTATTGGCACTCCACAGCATTGTTGTGAAAAATTCGCAACCCAGAATATCGAAGAAGCGTATTTATCGTGCATTCAATAAATTTCGAGTTTTATTCTTAACTATCAACCGTTTAGATGGTTTTCAAACGTCATCATTTCTCGTTTGTCTGAGCCCTGATTTTTACGATTACTATCTGATTCGATTGATTCAGAAATCAACTCAATTAAGGCTCAGAACTGTTGAATTACAATATTCTAACGCCATGCTCGACTTTTTCTAACTGATGGACTTATGTTAGATAGCTTGAGTATGACGGAAATCCCCCCGGCCCCCTTTGCAAAGGGGGAGTGACGGCAAGCATTCAAAATATCTTGAACGCTACCTATAATTCAGTAGGTTAGATGTTCACCCCCTTTACCAAAGGGGGCTGGGGGGATTTCCTCCGTTGAGATAACAAGTCGAGCATCACGTTATTCTAATCAATCAGTTGATGAACCACAAAAATCGTCTGTGGCAGTCAAAATATTGATAGAACCAAAGTCGTATCACCCGCATAATCCCTCCTATACCTGTTGTTTTCATTGACAAATCCTTCATAAAATAGTAAATTACCCAAAGATTTTCGAGCTGTTTTCCCTCACAAATATCTATTCAACTTTATCGGATTCACACATGAGCGCAACGATTATTGAACAAGCCACCCCGCGTTTGCAACGTTCTGAATTGGCAGTGCCGGGGTCAAATCCCGGTTTTTTTGAAAAAGCCGCCCAATCGCCAGTCGATTGTATTTTCTTAGATTTGGAAGATTCCATCGCACCGGATGAAAAAGAAGCCGCCCGTAAAAATATTGTGCAAGCCCTGAATGACATTGACTGGGGCAATAAAACGATGTTAGTACGAATCAATGGGTTAGACACGCATTACATGTATCGTGATGTGATTGATGTCGTTGAAAATTGTCCACGCCTCGATATGTTATTGATTCCAAAAGTGGGCGTGCCTGCGGATATTTACGCCCTTGACATGTTGGTGACGCAAATTGAACAAGCAAAAAAGCGCACTAAACGTTTAGGATTTGAAGTGTTGATTGAAACGGCATTGGGCATGGCGAATGTGGAAGCGATTGCACAATCAAGTAAGCGTTTGGAAGCAATGAGTTTTGGAGTTGCCGATTATGCTGCCTCAACTCGTGCGAGAACAACGGTCATTGGCGGCGCGCATCCGGAATATGGCGTGTTGACCGATAAACAAACAGATGATAGCCGGGCTTTTCACTGGAATGACATGTGGCATTATGCCCAAGCTCGTATCGTGGTCGCGTGTCGGGCTTATGGATTGCGTCCGATTGATGGTCCCTTTGGCGATTTCAAAGACCCTGATGCGTATGTGGCGGCGGCGAAACGGGCAGCGATTTTGGGATTTGAAGGAAAATGGGCAATTCATCCAACGCAAATTGAATTGGCAAATCAAGTTTTTAGTCCGTCTGAGGCGGAAGTCACGCGGGCGAAGCGGATTTTAGAAGCGATGGAACAGGCGAAAAAAGAAGGCAAAGGAGCGGTGAGTTTGGACGGACGGTTGATTGATATTGCAAGTATTAAAATGGCAGAAAATCTGATCCAAAAAGCCAAAGTGATTGGAGTTGCATAACTTTCTTCCCAAACGCGCTCACACCTCGCGCTAAAAAATAAAATACCTGAGTGGCAATGGTTCGATAAGAAAGGATGGTTTAAATCTGCTATCCGTAATAGATCACTTGCATCACTCAGGTCAACATATTGATTTAGAAAATCAAAATTCGTAATCACAGATTTTTACAAAAAGTTTCATCAAATTGACAGATTTAAGCAGTAAAATACTTGCTTATCATTTATCAATAAAATCAATTGATTGTAATCAAAAAAAAACGTTTTCTCCGGTTCACTGCAATGATTAATGACGCTATCATGAGAAATATAGTATAAT
>DYNO01000024.1:16624-24304 GCA_020721025.1 Thiomargarita sp.
TGTGATAACAGTAGAAGTTACGCAGTTGAAACATGGTTCAATTGATTTTACTCAAGTATTGAAAAACAGATCAAAATACTAACTTTTTGAATCAATTGAAAATTAGATTTGAACTGCGTAACTTCTAAACAGGAGTGATAAATCACTATGGAAACACTGTATAATAAACAGACAAAACCCCTCCCTCATCAAGAGTCGATAAAGCTTGGAAAATGGATTGGTATCAATCAACACGAGATTTTGTTCGCCGTTATTTTTATCCTAATTCAACCGATTTTAATCATCCCACCTTGGCAGCATCTTCAAGAAAAGTATCGCTCTTTTGAACATCATCGCACAGAAACGTTGCGTAATTCCTATAACATTTCTGTAGAATTCTACAATAAAACCGCCACCTTGCTTTACACGGAAATCATCAATCGTGAGGAAATCTTGCATTGGGTGGCTCTGGCAAATACGACAGAAATCGCGCAGCAAAATCACGCGCGGCAACAATTGTATCAAGCGTTGAAAGAAACGTATCAAAATTTGCAATATCTTGATTTACGCCAACTTCACTTTCAACTGCCGGATGGCACGAGCTTTTTGCGGTTTCATCGTCCCGACAAATTTGGAGATAAATTGTTCGATGTGCGTTATTCTCTGATGTGGGCAAATACCCATAAAAATTATATATTTGGTTTTGAAGAAGGACGAATTTACAATGGTTTCCGCTATGTTTTCCCACTGTTTTATGAAAATAAACATATCGGTAGCGTTGAAACGAGCGTTGCTTTTCCTGCCATTGAAAAAGTGATCAAGCTGATCATTCGTGGTGAGTTTATGTTGTTATTGAAAAAACAGATGGTAATGGATACCATATTTGCCTCTGAACAAGACAATTATCAACCAGTGACCTTGAACGATGCCTATGTGGAAGAAACCGTAGCAATGAAGAATCACAAGGAAATTCCTTCCCTGTTACTGGCACAAATTAATCGCCAACTCCGCCCCAAGATTCATGAACAATTGAAGGCAGAACAGAGCTTTATCGCAGATACACGAGTAGAGGGCAAGGACTATATCGCGACCTTTATCCCCATCAGTAATGTGCAACAACAAAATGTCGGTTACTTGGTGGCGTATGACCAGAATAGCGAATTGCGAGAATTATACTTTTTATTTTATCAACGTTATGCTGAATTTGGTGCGATCAATATTCTGATATTTGTCTTTTTTATCTCGGTGTTGCGAAGTAAGAATCACATTGCGTTGCAAAATACTCACTTAAATGCACTGATGCAAGACAAAAATGAACTCATGGGAATTGTGGCACACGATCTGAAAAATCCGTTATCGGCGATCAAGGGTTATGCGGAAGAATTGCATGAGGCAGCGGACGAAATGACTTTGGAAGATATTCGCCTGTATGCTAGCAAGATTGAAGACAGTTCACAGAGAATGTTTAGCTTGATTTCCAATCTGTTAGATATCAATGCAGTTGAATCTGGCAAGATGAAGATTGTCCGACAAAAAACGTCATTGGGTCAGGTATTGGCAGAATGCGTGGCGCGTCATCAAGATCGAGCGATCCAGAAACATATTACATTGGAATTTTCTGGAACGGCTTGTTCCGTTGAAACTGATGCCCAATTGTTTCATCAAATTATGGATAATCTGATTTCCAACGCAATCAAATATTCCCCACCACGGACGCGAGTATCAGTGCAAGTTTCTATAGTAGATGGAAAAATTTATTGTGTGGTTGAAGATCAAGGTCCCGGCTTAAGCATTGAAGATCAAGCCAAATTATTCGGTAAATTTACCCGGTTGACTCCCATTCCTACCGCGGGCGAGCATTCTACCGGATTGGGATTATTTATCGTTAAAAAACTGGTTGATACATTGAAAGGGAAAATTTGGTGTGAAAGTCAATTGGGACAAGGTTCGCGGTTCATCGTGCAATTATGTTGTTGTATGGATTAATTGAAGGAAATCTGCAAAAAAAGCAGGAAAAATTGCAACTGGCACAACGGATTGAATAATTGGAAGAAGTTAGTTCGTGCGAAGGGTGGGCAAAACAAAACGATGTCTCACCCACCCTATTCGGCTCGGCTAAGTCCGATGGCATCATAACGATAATGCGTTGTTTTTTATCCGTCATGACTGTTCGCTATAACATCGGACTGGACGACTTTGAGGCACGTTTTTTGGAAAAATCACGACTGGTCAACGACAGCGAATTTGTGGAATTAAATACGGGTTGTTCTTCGTCAATCAACGCCAACATGTCGTAATAATGACGCACTCGTTTCACAAAATTGACCGGTTCCTCGCCCCGCGCACAACCCCAGCGTAACCGTCCGCACAACGTTGGCGAACTCAGTAACGGTAAATATCGCTTCACATCAACCCAACGATGCGGATTATCTTTTTGTTGCGTGGTAATTAACATCGCATCTCCTAAATGCTGCAATCCTACATTGTAAGCTGCCAAGGCAAACCAAGTGTGGTCAGGTTCGGGAATATTGGGATGAATGCGAGCCTTGATATTGGTAAAATATTTGGCACCACCCTCAATACTTTCAAATGGGTCTTCTCGATTTTGCACGCCTACCTCTTTTGCAGTGTTTTGCGTCAGTTGCATCAAGCCGCGCACCCCAGTTGCCGACACTGCACCGGGTTTCCACTGAGATTCTTCATAAGCCATCGCCGCTAAAAACCGCCAATCCATCTGATGTCGCGCCGCCACTTGCTCAAAATAGAGCCGATAACTGGGCAATCGTTCCCGAATGTGTCGATAAAATACCCGTGTGTTGACATAATCAAAATTATCAACTACATCGACATGTCCGTAATAACGTTCTAATAGCTGTGCCAGTTCACCGGTTTGACGCAGATTTTGAAAAAACTGAATGGCAGCAAGATATAAACTGTCATCTTGTGGCGAACGGGTAAACATCCACGCCAATTCTTGAATTTCAGGCAATTCCAGTCCCGCTTCAAGTTCGGGATAAAACCGTTGCATCTGCTCCATTTCGTTAGAAGTGACGAGCGTGTAAGGAATTTCTTGTTGCCATACTCGTGTGAGTAAATCACTGGTGCTACTATTGATCACCTCTTGCCAACTCAATTGTGGCGTGTCTTTTTGCAACTGGCGCATAAAACGGGCATGGGGACTGTTCGCAACCACTTGAATTTTATTGTTGCCGATTTCCTCTAAATCAAGCGGTGGTGGAGTCGCCCCTTCACGGTAAATCAGTTGAAACTTAACTCGTTGATAACTCGGACCAAAGCGCAACGAAGTTAAATTTTCTGCCTCATTGATGATCAAGCCCGCCGCAGCAATATCGACTTGATGTTGATTGAGTAATTGTACTATCTGTTTGAAATCATTGGTGACTTCAATGTGTAACTTCACGCCCAAGGCATCAGCAAAACGTTTGACCAGATCATATTCCAGCCCAGCTTTACCACGAGAATTTTCGTAATAAGTGGTTAATGCCTGCCGAGTGACTACCCGCAATTCACCTCGTGCCTTGATGTGTTCGAGCAGATTGTCCTTGGGTGTACAGAAATTAATGGTAAATCCTAACAAGAGAATAGTCAGAAATTTCACTATCCTTTCCTCCCTGTTAATAAGTCTCAACCGTCTAAAATAATTAAGTTTTTAATTGCAATGGCAGTATCGACACGATGTTTCCTAAGAATATCGCGGCAGATAATGCAGTTCTATGTGTTAAACGATTCTATACTATATTCAGTCCATTGACTAGATAGGGCAAGTTTTGATCAGCGATTCTCAACATAATAATCTGAATCTATTGTAATTTAATCAGTTAAGCACAATATGTATCATGTCAACTCGGTTTGCAAGCTGCAATGACCACTTTTGATTTAAATTAAGTCTATAATAAATAATTAAACGGCAAATTCATATTGAACAACCTTGCCCTTCTCTTCCTACTTAGAAACATTCCTATCTCATGAGTATTCGACATAACTTTCTATTTTTATTTATTATTTTCAATCTTTCCCTGTCTTCGCACGCCGAAGAAACCTTGCTTGACCTCTATCATCAAGCTGAAAACAACGATTCGCAGTTGAGAATTCAGACCGCAGAACAACACATCGCTGAGGAAAAGAAGCAACAGGTAAAATCAACTTTCCGCCCTCAAATCGCCGCGGGTGCCAATGCACAAGAAAACTTTGGTAGCAGTCGCTGGATGAGCGGTGATACCACAGAAAATACAACGGTCGGTTACAATTTATCACTGAATTACATTTTGTATGATCGGCAACGTAATTTGATGTTAAAACAGACGGATAGCGTCATTTCACAAGCTCAAGCACAGTACGAAACCGTCAAGCAAAATTTGATGTTAGAAACGGCACAACGTTATTTCGGCGTATTGCGGGCAAAAGATAATTTAAGTTTTGCGCGCACCACCAAGGAAGCCTTTCAGCAGCAATTAGAGCAGACGAAACAACGCTTTGAAGTGGGCTTGATTGCCATTACTGATGTACAAGAATCGCAAGCGGGTTATGATTTGTCCGTTGCCGACGAGATTCAAGCCCAAAACGAGTTACACAATGCCCAAGAACAGTTACGTGAGCTGACCGGGGCGTATCACGAATTTCTTGCCAGTTTGCGGGAAGATTCCCCCCTGTTGTCGCCAGAACCGAATGATGTCGAACAGTGGACAAAAATTGCGTTAGAAAACAATGCCCAAATCATCGCGGCTCGATATGATGTGGCAACTGCAAAACTAGGGGTGGCGGTGGAACGGGCGGCAGATTATCCCACAGTGGATTTAGTGGCACGACACGGTTACGACAATGTGTTGCGGGGGGACGGTCATTCGCCGGGAACCAATAACAGTGTTGGGGTGCAGGTAAGTTACTATTTGTATCAAGGGGGAATTGTGGATTCCAAAGTGCGCGAATCTCACCAACGTTACAACCAAGCTCTTGATAGATTTGAAGCATTGAAAGATACCGTGCAATTGCAAACCCATGAATCGTTTCTCAGCGTCTCTTCTAACATCAGTCGGGTTAAGGCATTGAAACAAGCGATGATTTCAACCCAAACCGCGTTAGATGCCGTGAAAACTGGGGTGGAAGTGGGCACTCGAACCTCGATTGATTTGCTGAATGCGCGGCGCGATTTACTCAAGGCACAACGGGATTATTCCAGTGCGCGTTATGAATATGTCTTGAGCAGTTTGCGTTTGAAACAGGCAGCGGGCTTGATTAATATGGAGGATTTCGCATCAATTAACGCTTGGCTGGTCACCAATGCAACAAAATCAGAGGAAACACCACCGGTTGCCGAACCGAAAGTAGGGAAAAAGCCCAAAAAATCTCGTCCTGCAAAAGCGGCGAAGGATACCCAATGAACGCTTTAGTGATTGAGGAATTACAAACGCTTGCCGATTTTGTGCGCTGGGGTGCGAGCCAATTCAACGAAGCGGGAGTGCATTTTGGACACGGGACGAATAACGCGATTGACGAGGCGATAGTGTTGGTATTGCACGCATTGCATTTGCCCTCGATTCCCGAAACGTTGTGGCATACGCGCTTGACGCGTCAGGAAAAACAAAAGATTTATCGCTTGTTGCAGCGTCGGATTTGTGAACGGATTCCCGCGGCGTATTTGACGAATGAAGCATGGTTTGCCAATCTATCTTTTTACGTGGATTCACGGGTACTTATCCCACGTTCGCCGCTGGCAGAGTTGATTGAGCAACAATTCAGTCCTTGGGTGAATGCAGAAAATGTGAGCCAAGTGCTTGATTTATGTACCGGAAGTGGCTGCATTGCGATTGCGACGGCGTTGGCATTACCGTGGGCGCGGGTGGATGCTTCGGATATTTCAAACGATGCGTTGGCGGTGGCGGCGCGCAATGTTTCACGGCATCATCTGAGCGAACAAGTGCAGTTAATTCAATCGGATATGTTCGCAAATTTGGTAGAGAAACGCTATGACATCATCGTGTCCAATCCGCCGTATGTCGATGCTCAGGAATTTGCTGCATTGCCGCTGGAATATCGTCATGAACCTCGGTTGGGATTGACTGCGGGCGAAGATGGGTTGATTTTTGTGAAACATATTCTGCAACATGCCGCGAACTATTTGACACCACAAGGAATTTTAATTGTCGAAGTGGGTGCGAGTGCGGAAGCCTTAATTGCTGAATTTCCTCATCTGCCATTCACTTGGTTGGATTTCAAGCGCGGTGGTGATGGAGTATTTTTATTGACCGCAGAACAGTTGAAGTCGTAATTTTTTATTATTCGGTCATATCGTTTTGCCCACCATTTCATCAACATAGAATTTGGTGGGCAATTTGGCTTTTGACCGATGCTGTACCGACAGGAGTTTTGGGTTTAATCCGTGCATGGCGAGAATTTTTTCATGACAAAATCCATTCACTTTGTTGAGAAATGGCAAGATACATGCTGTCAGGTGCGAGATCAATTTCATCTGACCACGAAATAAAGCCATCAGTGACTTTGAGTTGGTTAAAAAATTCAGGATTTTTAAGTGGTTCAAATACACCATATAAGTAAGACGGTAAAAATCGAACCGTGCCACTGACTCCATCGGCAAAACGAACATGCAAGGTTAATTCGTCAATCACTTGTGCTTCCATGACATCGTAATACATAAAAATTACATGATGAGTATTGTTAAGATGGAGCACGCTTTCTCTGACCATTGGCTACATTTTCAATTGCTTTTACCAAAGTCATCGCTGATTCTCTATTATAAGAATCCAACTCAATTCTTGGTGTGTTTTTGTTTAAATATTTTAGGTGCGACAGGAATAAGGGAACTGCATATTGCCAGAAAATATCATTATCAGGAATTTGTAGGTCACCGATCATGGATTCTATCCGAATTGCAATACTTGGGTGTGATTCTGTACCAGACCAATATTCTGGAGGAGTGACAACTAACATAAAAAACAACGCCAGTGAGATGCCCATTGCACGCTTTGATTTTAGTATTGTTGAATCACATCCACTTTGCTTGGAATAAATATCTAACTTATCTAACATCATTGATCTCGCGAATAAATCGCACTCGAGTTCTTCTTTACGAGGATCATCGGGAGCATTCTTATCTTCACAGAACATAATGTGCCTTATCTCATGAAGAAACACATAAGCTCCTGCCATACATATCAAATCAAATACTGCTCCTCCTTCTATGTCGGTAGGTCTTCTATCTTTCGGATTCGGAACAGTATTCGGCCATGAAAAAGTGGTTGGATCGCTCATGTTAGCTAATTCGTAAACTGCCTCAATCAATTCCTTATATTTGTTTTCTTCCAATGATTTATAAGCAAAACCAAGTAACCACATTATATGCATCGTTCTTTGAGTGAATTTTAATATTCCAAATGAACCAGCTTCTATGACAAATCTAGAACGATCATCACAACGAAAAAAATTACATGGATACTTATCTATGTATTCCTCCATTTCGACTTTGCGCTCTGGTATTGCACCACCTAATAGAGATTTAATCTCATGTTTTGCGTCTTCTTCCACTTGAGTTTCCTTAATTCACCATAGCTAATGTAAATTATACAACATAGCAAGCTCGTAGAGTGTACAATTGAAACATCATACACCTCCGCCATTTCAACATTTTTGGTGCATGATGCTGCGTTTTGCCTCCTGCGATGATGC
>DYNO01000025.1 GCA_020721025.1 Thiomargarita sp.
GTTTCATAATAAACCAGAATAAATCATAGTAAAATGAGTGATAGTTGTCAACCCCTTTGAGGTAATTAAGAGGGTTGACAATAGTTACTAACTTCAGTAGGATTTATGGAGAAATATCTGTGTTGATTGAATTAGTTAGAAATTAAACGGCGTAACTCCCTGCCATTTAAATCATACCTGTGACAAATCAATTTTAGCGTAATCATCCGCTGTACCGCCTGCGATGCACACTTCAATGATTTGATTGGCAACGGGATGTAACTTAGCGGTCTGAAATTGTTTGAGTTCTTGTTTGAAGAAATCCGCCAAAATTTGTGCACCGATGTCATAGGCTTCATTGCCAACTTCCAACTGTTCATTGACTTGCAATAAACCTTTTGGTAAAAAAGTTCCATCGACTTTCAATGACTTCAATGTCCATCCCAACAACGGACAACGGGCTTGTTCCAGATGCTCCGGCTTGAATCGCACGCTACCACGACGGGATAGGTATTCTCTGGCAATCCAACCGGGGGTAAAACCCACTTTGTATGCTCCAATATATTGATTTGGAATCAAGGTGTAATGCGTGCGCGGGGTGCGTGCGATTTGAGTCAGCAGTAAATTGGCTTGCACCACCATTTTCCCTGTTGCAAAGGGCCAATAGGAACCCACGCCTTCGCTTTCTAATCCATCACCACTGATAATACTGGGGTTAGAATGTCCACGCGGGGCAACCAAGCGCCACAACCATGCTAAGGAGGGAGGAATAATGTGCAGCAAGCCAATGATGCCGTAATTGGGTTTTTCCCGAGTCGTCGGCGGAGTACGCACCCCAAAACTGCGAATGTCAACTTCCACAGGTTCGCTGATAATATGTGGAATAAAACGACGTGGCACAATGACTCGGGGATTTGGACAAGGTTTGCCGGGTGCGTCCATGGTGTGTTCCCAAATTAAACATGTTGCATTCGGTTGTCCGTCTAAATTTAAGAAAACAAGGGGCGCAGGTGGTTGAATGGTCAATTTTTCGAGGTGTGGCTCGGTACCATATTGTTTTAAATGATCAACCCGTAAAAACCAACCATCTTCTGCATCAACAACCACCAATTTTTTACTGTCGTTTTGCAAATGGGTGTGGCATAAACCCATGTCATCGGTAACGGGATACAATTCACAGGTGTCTGCCAGTTCAAGATACAAACGTTCGCCAGTGACAATATCCTCACCGATAAGGATGCGTCCGTCTGGCTCCCGATGAATTTCTTGAATCATCTCACTTTTTCCGCCCCCACTCGCACCCTCGTGCATGATGACAAATTCATGTTCATACGGCGTGATGATTTTGACCGTTGAGCAGTGCAGTGTAATCCAGCCTTCTTTTTCCCCAATATCCAATAAGATGCTGTAAACGCCTTTTTTGGCACTGGGTCCGGGATACAGGTTGTAAGAAAATAACTCGTGAACATCTGGCAGGCGATTGTGTACTACCACTTGTTCACCGCTGAAATGCGTGTGACGAAATGGCGGGGCAACGTAAATAATGGCTTTGGGTTGGATTTTCTCAGAAATTTCATCTGGAGCAACAAAAACTTGCAAATCTGCCAACGCGGCGACAAAAAAAGCGGCATTCACTGGGGCAATAATTAGGGAAGGATAACCGATTTGGCGATTCCCCGCGATAAACGGCATTACGATTAATTCCCGCTGCGCCGCCAGCCAGTCGAATGTTTCTTGCCGCAATGGGTTAAATTCCGTGTTGTAGCGCGCCGAGTAACGCGTTTTGTCAGTCTCTTGATTATCTGCAATTACCATACATTCAGGGTCACGCCGCCGCATGTAAGCATCGGTATAATTGACCGAAATGCCGTTTTTACAACGTGCTATGGTGGCTTCTACGATACTGCCTTGTCCGGGAACGTGATATGCGACTTCAGCTACCGCACGCTCTTCAGTAAAAATGAGTTTTAAAAGATGTTCTCGACTTTCCGGGACAATCACCGAAACTTTTTCAAGCAATTGTTGAATATCCGCAGGAAGTTGAAATTTAGACAGCATAATAGTCTCCATTACTTTAGTATTTTGACACGGGTTTAGCAAGCGTGGGAAGTATAGAATCGGTTTGACATCTTTAAACTAAGCAAAACAGGTCTATAACCAAGAAAGCATTGACAGGTAAAGCATGTCGCATTAGAATCCTCACCACGACTGAAATGTGACGCAACTGAGGAAGTTAAGCAATGTTATTGGCACATAAAATTGAACTCCAACCCAATGAAGCGCAATATCTGAATAAAGCCTGTGACACGGTAAGACATTGTTACAATCAACTGCTTGAACATTTTAGCAAGAAAGAAAACCCGTTCTCACTCAAAGCGGCATACAATTTTTATAAAAATACGATTCGTGAACAATTTGAATGGTATCAAGAGATTTCGTTTCATGTTTCCGCAAATGCTATTCAAGATTTAAACAGTGGTTTTCAACATTTCTTCCGCCGGGGGAAAAGAAGAAAAAGGTAGGGGTTACGCAGTCGAGAGTAAATGGGCATCATGTAGCTATAAATGTAGCATGGTTACAGTCACATCATGGCATGGTCGCGCGATAACATAGGCATGATCACGGGACAACGTAGGCATGGTCGCGAGATAACGTAGGCATGATCACGGGACAACGTAGGCATGGTCGCGACTGCTTACTTTCTTTACAAACTCATTGAACGTGAGATTTGAACTGCGTAACTCCTAAGTAGGGTGAAAAGCCCAGTTTCCCGAAATTCAAGAGCAAGGATGTGAAAGAAAGTTTCTCAATCCGAACACCACAAGAGTTTGGCGTGTTTGGCAATCGGTTACGCATTGAAAAGTTAAAGAGTTTCCATAAATTTGTCATTTTCCCCCAAATAAAGCAATCGCCCTGTACTCGCTCGTATGGGGCTTTTTTTAGCGCAACTTCCTTGTCATTTCAATTTGGTAAACTAAAACCATTGCGACTTTCAAACTTGATGAGGAAGAAATAACGATGATTTTTACGCGCAGAACCTTTTTAAAAACTTTAGTGGTGGCAGCAGGCGGCGTGATGGTGGGGGGAATGGCGGGTTGCGATGACGATGCTTCAGACCCTTCTATTACCATAGATACTCGGTTTTTTCCCCAATCCGTCGCCTCCGGTGACCCCAAATCAGACAGCATTATCGTGTGGACTCGGATCAGTGATGCGGCAGTCAGTGGCAGTTTACCTGTGAGATTACAATTGGCAAATGACGAGAGTTTTAAGCAACTTATTGTAAATACTACCTTCACTGCATCAGCGGATCATGATGGTTGTGTGCGTATCAAGGTGACTCGTTTAACCCCTCATACCCATTATTTTTATCGCTTTATTTATACCAAAGATTCTCAACAATTCGCCTCACGCACTGCCCGTTGTAAAACTGCCCCCGCGCCCACTGAGGATGTCGCGGTATCCTTTGGTTTTGTCAGTTGTCAAGATTATATCGGACGCTATTACAACGCCTATTTTAAATTACTGGATGAAAATCCCGACTTCTTCGTCCATCTCGGTGATTACATTTACGAAACGACCGGCGATCCGCAATTCCAACAAAGCGCACCACAACGCAGTATTCAATTCACTGATGAATCTCACGCAATCGCGGTTGGCACTGGCAATGCCCGCTATTATGCCGCCGCGTCGTTAGACAATTATCGTCAACTGTACCGCACTTATCGCAGTGATCCCGTATTGCAACAAGTTCATGAAACCATGCCGATGATTGTGATTTGGGATGATCATGAATTTTCTGATGATTGTTGGGGAGCAACGGCGACAACTTACAACGGGCGGCAAAATGAGTGGTCTGAAACTCGGCGGCAAGCGGCTGAACAAGCATGGTTAGAATATATGCCTGTTGATGTGGAAAATAGCGAAGGTGAGTTGACAGCTACCATCACGCCGGCGCAACTTTATCCTAACAATCGGATTTATCGAGATTTTCATTTTGGCAAGCATTTACATCTGGTTATGACTGACTATCGCAGCTATCGTCCTGATCATCCGATTCCAGAAGATGCTTTTCCTTACACCATCGTGTTAGATCAGGCAACTTTGACGCAATTATTTGCAATTCAAGGCATTTCATTTGACAATATTCGCAACAATTTCGCGCCCTATCTCAATCTTGATGCTGAGGAATATGCCGTTTATCGCACTATTCTTGTCGGAGTGATGACACAAGCCTATATGAAAGAAGGACTTACCGCGACTGAAGCGCAACAACGAGCGGTACAAAATGTGCGTGGTAATGTCGATGTTAATTTCATTAATCCTGCATTACAAAGTTACAATGCTGCCGTTGCCGAAGCGCAGCGCGTCCCCTTGTTGACAACGGAACAAATTGCTAAGTTAAACCGGGGCTTATCGTATTTATTCATGGGCAAACAAAACTTATTCAGTGATGTTGGCTCACGCTACTTGGTGGTAAAATCCACCTACGATTTATTTTCCGGCTATCAATACGCCTTTGGTTCAGGTGATGTCGGTCAAAATGCCTATGGCAAAACCCAAGAAACTTGGTTAAAAACCACACTACAAAATTCTCCAGCGACCTTCAGAGTGGTTGCCGATTCAGTTTCATTTACTTCGCTTTTATTAGATTTATCAGGAAGTTCGCCAAATTTACCTACAGAACTTGCTGTCGCCTTGCAACAGTTACCCGCCAGCTTACGCACCACATTTTACCTGAATGTTGATCAGTGGGATGGTTTTGTCAATAAACGCTTGGAGTGGTTGAAGTTTTTAGATACACTTCCTAACACAGTATTAATTGCGGGAGATATTCACTCCAACTACGTTAGCAAGCATGGACAACGCACCTTTGAATTTACAGGAACTTCGATTTCTTCCGGAACGTTCAGTAAATTAGTAAAATCATCTGCACAAAGTTTACAAGTAACGGGGTTAGATGCCCTATTAACTCAGTTGGACACATTACTATTGCTTTCTAATTCGGCTATCAGTTATGCAAATACAAGCAATTGTGGTGTGGCAATCATGCGAGTTGATGGGCAGGGCGTAAACGTGGTTTATCACGAATTGCCTGAAACGGAAGTGTTTAAATCTTATTACAACAATCGTCATGAGCTTAACGCGCATTTCATCCGGCGGGAATTCAACATCAGCAACGGACAGTTGAACAGAATTGCCTAAAACATGTCACTGCTTAAGTAATATGTTGATTAATAACAAAATTAAACTCGTTCTCACGCGCTGATGTGAGAACCTGTTCTTAGAATTTCTAAAGCAATGACACACCATGCGACAATCCGATTCTAATTTTATTATCAATGCGTTAAATTAAACAATGATGAATTTATATTTTTAAGATTCAACAATACTTGAGTTATGTAATAATATCGCCGCTTTGTCATGCACGAGACATGAAGAAATGGAATACTTTTTTCATGACGTTATGCAGCCCAAACGAGCTTTTTTACAACGATATCATCTGGAAAAGAACCCAGTCATTCAAGGCTGGATATTAAACCAAGAGTAAAAGGATTATTTTCCTTGCCAAACCTTAGTATTTTGGATCATAAGTTGTTACATTTCGATATGTTAGCAAAAGATCAGATGGAACATTACCTGAGTATGCTCAGTGTTGACATCAGTGATTACACCTTTGCAGCGAATTACATCTGGTTGGCGAATGTCAATGCGTTTTACAGTGTTATCAACGACACTTTTTGTCTCTTTGTCCTGACCGATGGCGAATTATCCATGCTGTTGCCACCCTTGGGAGAACGCGAACAGGTCTATGACGCGATGTTACGTTGTTTTGAAATCATGAATGAAAACAATAGTTCGCATTATTATTCTCGGATCGATTATGTGCATGAAACCTTGCTCGAAGGGTTTGTCAATTACTTGGAAGAAGGGACGCTAATTTATCACACCCTAGAAGACTATCTGATCGAAAAAGGTCTGGTTGATTATGTATATCGTGCTGAAGATTTGATCGAATTGCGGGGCAATGCCTATCACACCAAGCGCAATGAAATCAACAAGTTCATCAAAGCCTATCCCGACTATCAAATTGCGATTTTAGACAACAAAACCCATGCAGATAGAATTACTTTCCTGTTCGACAAATGGGTGAGTGATCGGGTAAAATACATGCCAAAAGGCGAGGTGGCGCGTTTTCTCGAAGGGATTTATCAAGAACAACTCGCTATCAAACGGGTTTTAAAGCACTATGGACAACTGAATTTAATTGGTATGGTATTGTTCATCAGTGGTGAATTGAAGGGTTTTACGGTGGGCGAACGTGTCAACCATGATACTGCGTCGATTATTATTGAAAAAACGGATTTTGAAGTGTTAGGATGTGCACAGTTTATTTTCAAGGAATTTTGCAAAATCCTCAAAGATGAATATCATTGTCAATACATCAACGTAGGTGACGATATGGGCTTTGAAAATTTGAAAAAAGTGAAAATGTCCTACCGCCCCGCGAAATTGATCCCAAAATATACGATTTATCAACGCTAACCTTGCTCTCTTTTCCTGCCTCTTTGTTCGTATCGCTGCCGATAAACCGCTTGAAAATAATAGAGTTAATCACCTCAGAGACCTATTTTTTATTCGCTTATTTCATGGGCGCGTGGATTGACAAAATTTGTTACCTCGCTTGTACTATTTCGTTGAAATGATTGAACTTATACTGAGATTATTGTTTTAATCATGAACCAGAATACGTTTTGTTGAGTCGGGATGATTACCATCGCTTTTAGAAAACAAATTTTGGATAAGCAATTGATTAAGCAAGTGTTAGCGAGTATAATAGTGTCAGATAGTTAGCAAGTTGCATTAGAATTATGTCAATCTTTGAATTTAACTTTGTCATTCTGAAAATCCCGCAACTTCTGATTCAGATAAAGAAATTTGATTCAGACATCTTTTTGATTTTAAACATGGATTGTCTTCAATGTCTGATATTGCAGTGATAACAATTGATGGTCCCGTGGGAGTCGGAAAAGGTACGTTGACCTTACGGTTGGCGCGTTTTCTCGGTTGGCACACGTTAGACAGCGGTGCGATTTATCGAGTTTTGGCATTAGCGGCGCAAAAACATAAGGTTGCTTTGAATGATGAACTGGGTTTGTGCCAGTTAGCTGAGTCGTTGCAAGTGAATTTTCAACCCATGTCAGATTTGAGTAGCACGCAAGTTTGGTTAGAAAATCAAGATGTTTCACGAGAATTACGCACGGAAACTTGTGGGGCAGCCGCTTCGCAATTGGCAGCATTGACCGCAGTTCGACAAGCATTGTTAGCTCGCCAACGCGCTTTTCAACAACCGCCGGGCTTGGTTGCCGATGGGCGCGACATGGGAACGGTGGTTTTTCCGGATGCCCCGCTGAAATTATTTTTAACTGCTTCCGTCGCGGCACGAGCTGAGAGACGTTATCAACAGTTGAAACAACAAGAAATTGATGTTAATATCGACAGCCTCATGAGCGAAATAACATTGCGTGATCAACGAGATATGACCCGTGCTGTTGCGCCCTTGATCCCTGCTACGGATGCAAATATTGTGGATACCACCGCGTTGACTATCGACGAAGTGATGGCTCAGGTGCTTCATTTGGTTGCACAAAAATTAAGTATGCTATAATTGCCCGTTCGTGACGCATTTTATGCACCCATGTTCTGAATTTGGAAATTTGAGCTGGTGAAAAAATACTAAATCGGATAAGTTTCAATAGCTTGTTTGATTTAACATGATTTAAACGTTTGAAACACTTTACAAACACTCGGGTTCACATCGTAAAATTCTTTGCGAATGTGATTATTTTTACTAACTAACCTGCACAGTTTCGTTGCAGTTTTAGCTTGACATAAGGCTGGTATTTTTACCTTCTTAATGCCAGTCATGAGGTATGGAATGAGCGAAAGCTTTGCTGAATTATTTGCACAAAGTCAATCTGAAAAACGCATGATCCCAGGCTCCATCGTGAAAGGAGTGGTGGTCGATATTCGTGATGACGTGGTCGTGGTCAATGCTGGACTGAAGTCTGAAGGGGTGATTCCTATAGAGCAATTCTATGATGAAACAGGGCACCTTGAAGTCAGTATTGGCGACGAAGTAGATGTGGCTTTAGATACGATAGAAGACGGTTTTGGTGAAACGCGTTTATCGCGCGAAAAAGCCAAACGTGCCGCTGCATGGGCAGAATTAGAACGCGCATTTGAAAACACTGAAACCATCATCGGTATCATCACCGAGAAAGTCAAGGGTGGTTTCACAGTCAATATGAACGACATTCGAGCATTCTTGCCTGGATCCCTTGTCGATGTGCGTCCTGTGCGCGATACCACGTATTTAGAAGGCAAGCCACTGGAATTCAAAGTTATCAAGATCGACCGTCGTCGCAACAATGTGGTCGTATCCCGTCGTGCAGTGGTGGAAAAAGAAAGCAGTCAAGAGCGTCAAGCCCTGCTCGAAACCATGCAGGAAGGGATGATCTTGCGCGGTGTGGTCAAAAATCTCACTGATTACGGCGCGTTTGTCGATCTCGGCGGAGTCGATGGCTTATTGCATATCACTGACATGGCATGGAAACGGGTTAAACACCCCAGCGAAGTGGTCAATGTTGGCGACGAAATCGACGTGAAAATTCTCAAATTCGACCGCGAACGCAACCGTGTCTCTCTCGGCTTGAAACAAATGGGTGAAGACCCGTGGACAGATATCGCCCGTCGTTATCCCGAAGGCAGCCGGTTGTTCGGAAAAGTCACCAATATCGCTGATTATGGTTGCTTTGTCGAAATTGAAGAAGGCGTGGAAGGTTTGGTGCACGTGTCTGAAATGGATTGGACGAATAAAAATGTCAATCCCGCCAAAGTGGTCAATGTGGGCGATGAAGTCGAAGTCATGGTGCTGGATATTGACGAAGAACGCCGCCGCATTTCCTTGGGCATCAAACATTGTCATACCAATCCTTGGGAAGAATTTTCCAACACCCATGATAAAAATGACAAAGTTGCCGGCTACATCAAGTCCATTACTGACTTCGGTATTTTTGTCGGCTTAGATGGCGGCATTGACGGCTTGGTGCATCTCTCTGATATTTCTTGGAATGAAACCGGTGAAGAAGCCGTGCGGAAATACAAGAAAGGCGATCCGATTGAAGCGGTTGTTTTAGCCGTTGATCCGGAACGTGAGCGGATTTCTTTGGGAATCAAACAATTAGAACTCGATCCGTTCAGCAATTTCGTCAGCGAACATGCCAAGGGCAGCGTAGTTCGAGGCATTGTGCGTGAAGTCGATGCCAAGGGCGCAACCATTGATCTCGGCGACGGCGTGGGCGGCTATCTGCGGGCTTCCGAAATTGGGCGGGAAAAGATCGAAGATGCTCGGATGGCATTGAAAGTCGATGAAGAAATCGAAGCCAAATGTCTCGGCGCGGATCGCAAAAAACGCATCATTATGTTGTCAATGAAGGCGCGGGAAACCGACGAAGAAGCCGAAACCATGCAACAATATGAAGATTCTCAATCGGATGTCGTGGGTTCGACACTGGGAGACTTCATGGGTGATTTGAAAGAGCAATTAGAAGCAAAAATGTAATGAGTTAAAATCTGTCAGATTGTATCGTTGTTTGCAGCAATGAATTTAAAAAATATTAAATGATGATTGAATTGTGCCTCAGTAGTCATATTGTACTGAGTAGCGGAATAAAATCAAAAGGTTAGTATCGTTTCATCTCTTGCAGAATAACGGGTTACAATCTGATAGACTTACCCATTTAAAATAATATTGAATCGTCAGAATTTTTAAACTATAATCCGTTGATTTACTTCAGTTTTCATCTAAATTTTAATTATCTCCGCGATAGCCGGAGCTCCGTTCCGATTGAAAAATAAATTTCTTATCATTCAACTTATTGCCAAAAACATCGACAACGCGGTACAATTGAACCCTGAGTTTAAAATTAATGATATTATTTTCAGACAGTGAACTTGAAACCTACTCCTCTCTGCAAATTTAAAATCGTTAGAACAGATAAAAAAATGTATGGTCAACGAATATTTATGCTATACTATTGATTTTACACGATTCGTAAATATTTTTGACTCACATTTTACCATCCAAAAATGAGTGGTTTTTTACAGATTATCACGGACAGAACACGATGACAAAATCTGAACTTATCGAAGCGATCTCGCTCAAGCAAACTCAATTAACGCAAAAAGACATTGATTCCGCAGTCAAAGCCCTGTTGGAACAGATGGCACAAGCCTTAGAAAAAGGTGAACGGATTGAAATTCGCGGTTTTGGCAGTTTTTCGCTGCATTTTCGTCCGCCGCGCATGGGACGCAACCCCAAAACGGGTGATCCGGTTTCCCTTCCCGCGAAATACGTTCCACACTTCAAGCCGGGGAAGGAATTACGGGATCGTGTGAATAACCTTGTCAATAAGAAATAACTGACTCAACACCAGATACTAGAGCGGGAAATCAGGATTAAAAACGATGCTTTAGTATTTGGTGATTCGTTAGAATAGGGGGACGTGTGCTACATTTCGTCGCGTGGATAGTGTGGATAATACTATTCGTTGTCACAACGGCTTTTACCATACCTAACATGCACTTAGTGACTCTCAACTACTACATTGCCAGTTTGGAGCTTCGCGTTGCTGTCCTATTGCTCTTGACCTTAAGTATCGGTATGTTATTGGGCATCAGTTTGAATTTATTGCGTATTTGGAGTTTACAACGCGATAATCAACGCCTGAAAAAACTACAAAAACAAAATTTGCATGAAATCAACATATTACTCGCCAAAGCCAAGCAGGATACCCCGCACTGATGGGTGAACTGGTGTGGCTATTGTTGCCGATAGCAGCGACGGTTGGGTGGTTGACTGCGCGTCATAACGTCTTTGGGCAACCCTCGTCATCGACTTCGACCCTTTCCGCTGATTATTTCAAAGGGTTAAAATATCTGCTTAATGAAGAGCCTGATAAAGCCATTGATATTTTTATCCGCCTCATTGATGTGGATAGTGACACGGTGGAAACTCATCTGGCATTAGGTACTTTATTTCGCAGGCGGGGGGAAGTGAATCGTGCGATTCGCATTCATCAAAATCTGACCGCACGTACCAATCTCAGCATCCAACAACGCTATCTTGCCCTACTCGAATTGGGGTTAGATTTTCGTCGCGCCGGATTACTTGACCGGGCAGAGTCCATTTTTCAGCAACTCACCTCATCACACGAACATCGCATCACTGCCTATCAACAACTCCTTGATATTTACCAACAAGAACACGAATGGGAATCTGCCATTGAGACCGCATTGCAATTAGAATCCGCTTCGCATGTCAAAATGCACCGAGTGATTGCACAATATTACTGTGAACAAGTGGAATTATTACGGCAACACGGACAGCGGGACAAAGCGTTGCAAGCAATTCAATTGGCACTCAAAATTGATAATCGCTGTGTGCGAGCCAGTTTATTGGAAGGGCAATTGGCGTTAGATATTGATGACACCGCGTTGGCAATTGCTGCATTCAAGCGGGTGGAACAGCAAGATTCGGATTATTTGCCAGAAATTATTGAGCCGTTGCAAACTTGTTATCGACAGTTAGGGCAACAACAAGATTTTAAAGAATATTTGTATCATTTGCTGGAACGTTATGGCGGAGTTGCGCCCACTTTATTGTTGGTGAAATCGTTACGGGAACAAGGGCATGAACAGCAGGCGGTGGATTTTATGGTAAAACAACTGCATAAATATCCGTCGCTTTCCGGACTTGATCAATTGCTCGATTTAGCCCTATTGGATACCCATCATATTACCCATGAACATTTTTTATTGCTAAAAGACATGACTGGGCAGTTGATGAAAAATCGTCCCCTGTATAAATGTAATTATTGTGGTTTCAAGGGCAAAAGTTTACACTGGCTTTGTCCGAGCTGTCGGCAGTGGAATACAATCAAACCTTTGGAAAGAATTACGGATTAATCGCGAATCTACCATCACGTCATTTTATGGTTCAGACTGTCTGACAGAATTTACAGAATTTCAAAATTTTCAGAATAACGGCAACAGTGATTAAATGTTTTAGACTAAACGATTCATTTTGTTTATTATTCTGCAAATTCTGTAAATTCTGATTCAGACAACCCGATTTAGACACAAGGAAAACAATATGTTTGATAATTCAGTCACATGGATACTTGCGTTGGTACAAAATTTGATTTTTATCTTTTTTGCCCCGCTGCTCATTGGTTGGATCAAAATGAACAAATGTATCCTACAAAACCGCTTGCCGCCATCGCCCTTGCAACCCTATTATGATCTACGAAAACTATTTCTAAAACAAGTCGTTATCGCTGAACATGCGTCATGGTTATTTCGTGCCACCCCCTACATCGTTTTCGGCACAGTGGTATTATCCGCCGGAGTTGTTCCCCTGATCGCCACCAGTTTACCGACCGCAGCGATTGCGGATGTCATTGTCTTGGTTGGATTTTTTGCTCTCAGCCGTTTTTTCTTAGCCCTCGCGGCGATGGATATTGGCACCGCATTTGGAGGCATGGGGGCATCACGAGAAATGACCCTCTCCTCACTCACCGAACCTGCGATGCTCATGGCAATTTTTACCCTCTCAATGACCGCCGCCACCACCAACCTTTCAACCACCATAGAACTTATTCTCAATCAAGGAGTTATCCTGCGTCCCTCCTTCATTTTTGCCGCGTTAGGTTTAATGATGGTTGCCGTCGCAGAAACTGGGCGTATTCCCATTGACAACCCCGCCACACACCTAGAATTAACGATGGTACACGAAGCCATGATTTTAGAGTACAGCGGTCGGCATTTAGCCCTCATCGAATGGGCAAGTCAAATTAAATTAATGATTTACGGCGTGTTGATCGCCAATTTATTTTTACCTTGGGGCATTGCGACTGAACTCACATTCAGCGGTTTTTTAATCGGCGCGCTCGTCATTGTGCTAAAATTGTCTGCATTAGGTTCACTCTTAGTATTTTCAGAAACATTACTGGCAAAATTGCGCCTGTTTCGCGCCCCCGACTACCTCAGTTTCGCATTTTTACTCAGCTTGCTCGGTATGCTCAGTCATGTGATTGTTGAAGTAGGTTAACATAAACATTTTCATCGACTTTTGCACCACGTACTATGACCACTGCCAATCTCTTTGTCATCACCGCGCCCTCGGGTGCCGGAAAAACGAGTTTAGTCAAAGCCTTAATTGAAAATACGGAGGATATTTGTGTTTCCATCTCGCACACCACTCGCCCAAAACGACCGGGAGAAATTGAGGGTGTAAATTATCATTTCGTCCATCAAACCGATTTTTTACAGATGGTGGCACAAAATCAATTTTTAGAACACGCCCAAGTCTTTGATAACTATTACGGAACCTCACAACACTGGGTCGCGCAACAATTCAAAAAAGGCATTGACGTTATTTTAGAAATTGATTGGCAAGGCGCGCTACAAGTTAGAAAGTTAAAGCATGATTGTATTAGTATTTTTATTTTACCGCCATCGCGTGCAGCATTGGAACAGCGATTGCGACAACGGGCTCAAGACAGCGATATCGTGATTGCGCGGCGAATGGAGCAAGCCATTGATGAATTGACGCATTATGTTGAATTCGATTATCTGGTTGTCAATGACCAATTTGAAATAGCCCTGCGAGATTTACAAGCGATTGTTCGTAGCCAACGGTTGACGCATCGCATTCAGGCACAAAAACAAGAAAATTTATTAAAAAGTCTATTAGCGTGATATTATGGACATCGCAGCGTTTTTGAGCTATTTTTCGTTGGCTTTATTTTTATTTGTCATGTACTTGCATTATCAACATGTCAAAAATAAACTACTTGCTGCGCGCCGGGAACGGGAAATTGCCTTTTTACAACAGATGAGCCGACAATTTAAACCGCAACTGTTGGCAAAACCGCACAAAGTAACCACGGTTGAACCAACAACACCAGTAGTAGAATATGATGAAAATACGCATCCATCCACTCGCCGCAACATAAAATCATCATAGGATGGTGTAAAACTCATCAAAATTTTTCAGACTCAACCAATTGATTTTACTAATTTTCAACAATCAATATGCACTACATGTTACCATACGTAGAGTGATTGAGATTTAAACTGCTTCACGCCGATATATTTTAGTGAAAGCATTATCAAGGCGGTGTCGTTGTTTATTATTCACAAAATTAATAAGTTGGACAGATTGACTTGATGCTGCAACGCGAAATTTAAAAGAAATTTTAAAACTGTCCGAGCAATTAAACAATAATTCCTCGTTAATTGCAACGTTACAACCCAATTGTCGCGTAATGGCTTGTACAATTTGTGCTAAAATATACACATTGACGTAAATTACTCGTGTGAAATTTGATTAGAATGGTCGAGATTCAACCGGTTGATTTTATTGAACTATATGCGCCCGTTTGTCATTTACTTCCGCGTTGGGAGAATAAACGTGAATACTGTGAAAAATTTCTCGTAGTCATCGATCCGTCCGTTGTGAATAGATTATTAATTTCTCAACTGATTGAAATTTAAAAAATCTGAACGATTGGAAAATCATCTTATGTATCACCGATTCTATATTTTAATGTTCGTATGTTGCTTGACCATCAATAGTCATGCACAACCGGTATTGTTTTTTGACAGCAATCCGTTGCTATTAACTTCAGATCCATCGAATAATATCATAGACATACTGACAAGAGACGTACTAAATCGAATTGGTTATGACGTTAAAATCAATGTGCTGCCGTTGGAAAGAGCATTAAATAATTTAAATCAAGGCATGGACGATGGCATGATCTTGTGTCGAAACAACAAATTAGACAGATATACCAATTTGAGACAGGTGCCGGAAAAAATCATTGATCTGCAAGTGACTGCTTTTACCGATTCTGGTAATCTCAACATTCGCAATTGGTCAGATTTGAACAATCACAACATCGGTATTTTGTCTGGAATCAAGCCGATAGAGCAAAGTTTGACAAGTCATGTGCGGCTCGTGAAGGTCAAAGAACCCGCACAACTCTTTCAATTGCTAAAAGATAAACGCGTGGATTATGCAATATTTACCTATTGGAATGGCATGGAATATGTTCACTCTTTGGGATTACAAAATCGAATCAAAGCCATCGATCAACCACTGGAGAACTATCCTATGTACATGTATGTCAACAAAAAACACGAAGCCCTGATTCCACAACTGGTTCAATCTCTACGCACCATTAAGGAAGAAGGACGCTATCAACAAATGTTTGACGAGCAATTAGCAAAGTTTTTTCCTGCTGAGGAAAACTGATTTTCTTTTCAACTGTTTCTGACTCATTCATTTTTTAGCAACGAGTCAAGTGACGCGGACAAACCATCAATATTAAATAAGAAATATTTTTAAGTAGATTGTAAGCAGTTTAAACGTTTTCAATAATAATCTATTGATTTAAATAACATATTTTACAAGCCGTTCACCACGACTTTATCCACCGATCAATACAACAACTGTTAAAATATACCCAGATTTTGATTTGAATCCGACAATAATCCAACTTTATTTATCTTCTTTCAAATATTCTAGCTTATCTTGTACTTCTGCGTGACATTAAGAAATCGTTGATAAAATAGACAACTATAATAAAATCTCCATAAATTATGAGCTTTCGATTCAATCAATGTAAAAATTTGGCATATCGCCTCTTGATAGATGTCATTATCATCGGTGTAATTGCCACGTTGACGACCACCACATTTCAACTCTATTTCGATTATAAACGCGAAATTAAAAGTGTGGAAGAAGGGCTCAGTCAAATTCAGAGCAGCTATTTAGCCGCGATAATCAATAGCTTATGGATTTATGATGAGACACAATTACGCATTCAACTTGAAGGTATTTTAAACCTACCGAGTTTAGAGTACGTTCAATTGATTGGTGAAGATGCGAAAGTTATCATTTACTTAGGAAAACAACAGCCCACCCATCGGGTACTCACTCGTGAATTTCCTCTCCGCCATCTCTACCGCGACCAAGAAGTTCGACTTGGTAAATTAGAAGTGGTTGCCAGCCTAGAACCCGTTTATCGTATGATGTTTGATAAGGCAATGGTGATTTTAATTACCAATGGTGTCGTCGTCTTCAGTGTTTCTCTCGGTATCTTATTGATTTTTCATACTTTAATTGTAGCTCATCTCAACCGTATTGCCAGCTACATGCGCGCGCTCAACGTCAGCAATTTGGATTGTGAATTGAGTTTGGGGCACGGAGGCTCAACAAAGGATTGTGTTCATGAAAATGAATTAGAACAAGTTGTTAGCGCAATTAATGTGATGCGAATTACGTTAAAATATTCCTATACCGCGTTGTGTGAAAGCGAAATTTACAACCGCACCCTGATCGCGGAATCTCCCATTGGTCTGGCACTGTCACAAATTGATGGCGTATTGATTGATGTCAATTTAGCTTTTGCCAATATTCTCGGGCGAACCATTCAAGAAACTATCGGTTTAAATTTAGACACGCTGACTCCGGAAAAATATGTCGATGCAGAAATTGCACAACGTTATAGTCTCGCTACAACAGGACGTTATGGACCGTATGAAAAAGAATTTTATCGCAAGGACGGTTCAACGGTCTCAGTGCGACTTTCTGGCTTGATTATCAAAAAAAATAAACTTGAACCTTTTATCTGGTCGTGTATCGAAGACATTACCGAGCAACGCCGCGCCCATGAAGCGTTACAGCACGCAAAATTAGTGGCAGAGGCTGCAAGTTTAGCAAAAAGTCGCTTCCTCGCGAACATGAGTCACGAATTGCGTACCCCGTTGAATGCAGTGATTGGTTACAGCGAAATGTTGGAAGAAGAACTGTCTGAATTGGGGCAGCAAGACTTGTTGATTGATACGAGAAAAATTAATTTATCCGGCAAGCATCTACTTAAATTGATTAACGATATTTTAGATATTTCTAAGATTGAAGCCGGTAAAATGGATTTATACACCGAATCCTTTAATTTACACAATTTGATTCACGAAGTGGCGACTGAAAATCAACAAGCCGTCGAGCAGCGCAATAATGTGTTAGCCGTTCATTTACCCACAGAATTGCATGAAGTTCACACAGATCGCGCCAAGTTAAGACAAATGTTATTGAATTTATTAAATAATGCGGCTAAATTTAGCGAAAATGCGGTGATCACGCTGAAAATCGAGTTAATCAAAAAAGATAATCGGGATTGGATGCAGATTCATGTGATAGATCAAGGTATTGGCATGTCCGCGGAACAGCAACAAAAAATCTTTGAACCCTTCACACAAGCCGATGATTCCAGTACCCGTAAGTATGGTGGCACGGGGTTGGGATTGGCGATCACCAAGCAATTTTCGCAAATGTTGGGCGGAAATGTCAAGCTAATCAGCGAATTAGGACGCGGCAGCACTTTTACTTTAGAATTACCTACACATATTTACTTTAACAAAACGGAAATCAAGCCCGCCAATACCAATAAAAGTGCAGATATTCAGGTATTGGCACAAAATAATATTGTATTGGTGATTGATGATGAACCGTCAATGCGTAACTTGTTGGCTAACTATTTGAATAAAATGGGGTATCGCGTAGAAGTCGCCGCGACCGGTGAAGATGGATTGGAAAAAGCATTTGAATTGCGACCCCAAGTGATTATTTTAGATGTGGTATTGCATGGGGGCTCGTTGGATGGTTGGGAAGTGTTGGCAAAATTGAAAACTGATCATGAATTGGCGCAAATTCCAGTGATTATGTTGAGTATTACAGAAGATAAACACAAGGGGTATTCATTGGGCGCGGCAGAATTTTTGTCTAAACCCATCAATCGTGAGCAATTAAAAACGGTATTGAAAAAATATCAGCATAACAACCATTCAACGGTATTGGTATTGGAAGATGATGATACCACACGAGATATGATTGCACACATGTTATTTAAAGCCGGTTGGAAGGTGATTACTGCGGAAAATGGCGTGCGTGGTTTGGAATGTTTGCAAGGTTTGGGGCAGGATTTACCAGATTTAATTTTGCTAGATTTGATGATGCCAGAGATGGATGGCTTTGAATTTGCGTCCTATTTGCATCAAGAACCGGCGTGGTGTGCCATTCCAATTGTGGTATTAACGGCGAAAGATATCGATGCCGATGATCGGGTGCGGCTCTATGGTTGCGTGAAAACGATTTTTCAAAAGGGAGCTTATACTCGTGAACAATTACTGTCGAAAGTACATGAGTTAGTAACTTCAGTGTAATCAATGGATTAAACAGTTTTAAAATTTCGTTTTTCTAAAGTTAGTTGGAACAATGGTATGATGTGTAACAACCCGTATGAAACCTAATTTAAATTTTTACCTTTGTAATCAATCTATTGAACCCCATCGTCTTGCTTATTTCCAATGGGGATCGACAGATAATACGAGAATCTTGGTTTGTGTTCATGGATTAGCACGCAATGGTCGTGATTTTGACGCATTGGCAACTCGTTTAGCGACAGAATATCAAGTGATTTGTCCGGACGTGGCGGGGCGGGGTGCAAGTGATTGGCTCACCCATCCTGAAAATTACACTTATTTCACCTATATTACTGATTTTTTGGACTTTTTATACAGTCAACAATTGTGTCCGACTTATTTGACTGGAATTTTGGATTATTTTGGACAAACTCAAGAATATCAGATAGATTGGTTGGGAACGTCGATGGGCGGCTTGATTGGCATGTCGATTGCGGCGATGCCGAACTCACCGATTAGACGATTGATTTTAAACGATATTGGTGCATTCATCCCACAGTCCGCGCTGTCCCGCATTGCTGGCTATTTGAATCATCATCCAGAATATTTCGCAGATTTTGCGACTGCGGAACAGTATCTACGCCAAACTTATCGCAGTTTTGGACAACTTACTGATATCCAATGGCAATATTTAACCTATTACAGTATTCGACCCACTTTTGAGCGCGGTTATCAGTTGCATTACGATCCAAAAATCGCACAGGTGTTTAATCAAACCGTTGAAGATGTTGAATTATGGCAGGTTTGGGAAAATATTCGTTGCCCGGTGTTAATCTTGCGGGGTGAACAATCAGATGTTTTGACCGAAGCGACCGTGACAGAAATGTGTCGAATTCACCCACAAACTCAGGTCGCGACGTTTGCTGGGGTCGGGCACGCACCCACGTTATTGCATGAAGAACAACAAAATGTGATAGAAAATTGGTTACGAATTCGTTAATTGGTATTTTTAAACCTGTCAGGTTTATGGAAACTTGACAGGTTTGAATTTTCTTTTTATAGCACCATAGCTATATCAAAAATAATTCGATAACGCACTGATTCATTTAAATCTATGGTCATAAGACTGAATAATCCAGCGGCTTTGCTCATTTAGGTTTAGGCATCTTTGCAGCCGTTTTTTCCATGCCCTTTTCCACCCACGCTGCCAATTCAGATTTCACATCGGTCAGCACTTCCACCGTTTGACGAGCATTGTTCATCAATTTTTCATTCAATTCAATAAATAAACTAGACTGCGCTGCAACCACGTCCTGCACATTTTTGGCACCGCCTAAAGCCTCAAGTTGTTTCGCCCCACCTTCCATGTATAAACCGACCATGTCCATCTGGCGTTGCGTCAACCGGGTCATCGCACTGGTGTTAATTTCGCCCAGTTCTTTGATAGCTTCCATCGCAGACTTGTTGAGTTCAATCCATTGTTGAATTAATTCATTGTTTTGCATACTGAGTTCGCTCCCTCTGTGTTGGATAAAAATTGCGTGAATTGGCTGGAAAAAGTTTCATTGTGCAATGCAACAAAACCATAAAGTAGAACGTTACGCCATTTTTTCGTGAAAGTCAAGCAATTTTTGACCGCAAGATATTTTCTATATTTTGGCAGTGCATTATTACGAATGAAATCAGTTTCTTAAGCTAATATTTGTAACACTGGATGGATGATGACGTGGCAATTTTTAAAATTCTTCCCATTCCGCTTCTTCGGATTTTTTATCGTGAATCTGTTTATCCCTTGTTAAGGTAGAGAGTTTTGATCTCGGACGGGCGGTGGGTTTGGGTGCGGAGGTTTTGACCTTACGCTGGGTTGTTGAATGAGTAGATGCTGTGGATTCAAACGAGATACCGGTCTTGAAGAATTTGACCAACTCACGAAGATTTTCAGCTTGTTCGCGCATTGATTCACTGGCGGCGGCACCTTGTTCGACGAGGGCAGAATTTTGTTGCGTCATGCTTTCCATCTGATCGACGGCTCGGTTGACTTGGGTAATTCCTGACGATTGTTCTTTACCTGCCGCGGCAATTTCTAAAATAATATCGCTGACTTTAATGACGGAAGTAACGATTTCTTCCAACGTGGTGCCCGATTGATTGACCAAGTGCGTGCCTTCGGTAATTTTGCCGACACTGTCTTGAATCAACCGTTTGATTTCCTTGGCAGCGGCAGCACTGCGTTGCGCTAAATTTCTCACTTCGGTCGCAACCACAGCAAAACCCCGTCCTTGTTCTCCCGCCCGTGCAGCTTCAACTGCGGCATTGAGTGCCAATAAGTTGGTTTGAAAAGCAATTTCGTCAATTACGCCAATAATATCTGCAACTTTGCGACTGCTGTTATTAATTTCGGTCATCGCTGTGACGGCTGAATTCACGACTTTTCCGCCCTGTTGCGCCCGTTCTTTCGCACTGACTGCCAATTGTGTTGCCCGTTCAGCGTTATCTGCACTTTGTTGCACTGTCCTGGTCATCTGCTCCATACTCGTGGCGGTTTGTTCTAACGATGCGGCTTGTTCTTCGGTGCGTTGACTTAAGTTAATGTTACCCTTAGTAATTTCTTCAATGGCATCATTGACAGCATCCACCGTTTGCTGAATTGAAGCAACGATGGTGGTCAATTTACCGATGGTGGTATTCACATCATTTTTCAACTGTTCTAATGAACCGGCATAATCACTGGTAATCGTCTGAGTTAAATCGCCATTTGCCATTGCAGAAAACACCCGCATCAATTCGTCAATCATCCGTTGATTGTATTCTAATGTCCGATTCAACGATTCACTTAAAGTACGAAAGAATCCTAATTTATCGCTCAGATCAATGCGTTGGGTAAAATCTCCCTGCATCGCCGCGTTCGTAGTTTGTTGAATTGCGTGCATCATATTCGTCAAAGTCGCAACGGTAGAATTGACATCGGTTTTCAGTTGTTCTAACGAGCCGAAGTAATTATTGGTCACCGTTTGCGTCAAATCGCCCTTCGATATCGCTGCGAAAACGTGCATCAATTCATTAATCATACGTTGGTTGTATTCCAGCGTTTGATTCAACGATTCGCTCAACACTTTGAAAAAGCCATCTTTATTGTTCAATTCAATCCGTTTGCTAAAATCGCCTTGCAATGCCGCGTGCATCACTTCATTGACTTCTTTTTCGATCAGAACTTCCGCCGAACGGTTGGTAAATTCTTTAATCCAGCCAAGACATTCCCCGTTGTTGATAATGGGCGTAATATTCACATCGACATGCACATTGCCCCACACCATGCGTTCATGATCGGTGGTGTTCAAACTTTGCAACAGACGGCGATGTTCACTGGGATTTTGATGCAACACGTCAATTTGCGTGCCCAACAACCGATCTGCATTCAGATGAGGCAGTACACGACGAATTTCACCCTCATTATCCACAAATAATCGCTCGCCTGCCCCGTTGACATAGATGATTTTAAAATCTTTATCGACGATGATTACCCCAGTTGCCGTATTGTCTAAGGCTTGATTGATGCGTAATGCTCTGTCCATAATCAATTTATTTTCAGCAATCCGTTCCGAAAGTTGGGTTTGCATGGTGGAAAACGCAGCAAACAGTTGTCCGATTTCATCATGCCAAGGATAATGAATGGTATTTTGTAAATTTCCCGCAGCAATCGCTTGAGCATGAGTAACCAATTGATTGAGCGGCTTGGTGAGGTTGCGGGACAGCAGATAAATCACCAACATTGCAGCCAAAACCGCCATCATGCCAAAAATGAAGATAAACAACAGTAACGCATTCAATTCACTCATCACTTCATCTTCAGCGATACTGACGACCACCGCCCAAAATGTCTTGGTGTTACCGATTTCCATTTGCACGCCGTAGCTGAACACTTGTTGTTTAAGTAAATCTGAAAAGCGTTCTATGAAAAAAGGCTCGTTTGAAAGCACCTCATCTATGAATTCCTGATCAGTTGTAGTATCCCGAACATTTTTGCCAATCATGTTGTCAACCTTACTAGCGGTAATCGTTCCATTCCCAGAGTAAAATGTCACAAATGCCGTTTTAAAATGCTCGACCTCCAAGCTACGCACTTTATCTTGGATATGCTTGGTTGCCACATCGACCGCCAACACCCCAACGAATTGCTGATCTCGTCCCAACAGCGGCACTGCCAAGGTCACTAAACTGACTTGTTCACCTTGTGGTGTGGTATATGGGGTGGGATCAATGATTGATTCGCGTTGATTTTTTTGAGTCACTTGATACCAAGCGGCGGTTTCAAAATTGGGCAATGAACGTAAATTTACTTTATTTTCAGTTCCATGAGTCCAATAGGGTGCGAACCGTCCGTCACTGTTGTAGGCTGATGCGGCTTCATTTTTCGTCGCAGTTTCATCCTTGCTGCTGGAGGGATTGGCTTCCAATGCCAGTTTGACACCAAAAAAGTTAGGACGCTTTCCTAAAAAGTATTTCAAGGTATTGTTCAATTTCTCATGAGATAACGCGGTATCTGCGAGATTAACTTCCTCTTCGATGGCACTGGCAAGGGCGCGGGCTTCATCGAGAGCCACTTCTAATTCCGCTTTCACCAAATAAGCATAATGATAAGCAGATTCTTGGGCGATGGTTTTCGCGCTGGCTTGCAAGGAATGTTGCACTTTGTAAGCAATCATGCCAGAAATCGTGAGCACCAATATTACAACCAGCATAGTCATCGAAATAACCAACCGAGTACCAATTCGTAAATTATTAAAACTAGACATGAACACCTTCTTTGTTATGATGGTTGTAATCATTGGTCAATTGAATGACCTAATTTAAAAATCAATCATACGCTTTTTTGATGACAGCAACGATGCAACACCTCAGTTTTTGATGCAGACTCCAATTCCTCACTTCCGCCCCGCCCACTTTGCAATTGCAGGAATACCGATTTCGACAAGCGATTGATATTTTGCTTAATAATCTCTGCCACTGTATCTAAATGGGTCATGGGGTCTCCTTGTCTGAACCGTAATTCTTGAAATTTTAGCATTCTTTTGTCTGAATCAGAATTTACAGAATTTTAGAATTCTCAGAATAACGGCAATGACTCCAACCCTGTTGAGATTAGACGATTCATTCTGCAAATTCTGTCAATTCTGATTCAGACCTCAATTATGCTTTTTCTCCCCATTCTACCACAATTCATACTCGCTGATATCAATTTCATCATTCCAAAAAAGCGCGTAACCGCCTTGCTCTATTTGAACATTTTGGAAAAAAGCTCGATTTTCTAAAGGCGCAAACATTTCATTTTCTAACAGCGGGCGAACATCATATTGACGGAATTCATGATTAGAAAACTGCACCATGAGTTGATAATTATCAAGGGGTTGCACAGCAATAATTTTGGGTATGTTCATCAGAATTATTCCAGTGGTGGCAATTTATGAAATTTTTGAGTCGCCCACATCTCCATTAATTTAGTTTGATGACAGGTTGCCGATCCTAAAAAGTTACGAATTGTTCGGACAAGATGTGCGAATGATTCTCACTTTGTTCACGTCGTCAACACAACTGCTTGATTGCTCAAGTCTTAGACCCGCTTCCACCAGTTAGTTTTCTTACGTGCATTTAGAGTCCCGCCGGATCGTGTCGTGGACTTGATAGCATTAACTGCTATATCGGTTTAAATTCAAAGCAGCGTTTAAGTCGCGATCAATACTTAAACCACAATCGCAATTGTAAACTCGGTCTTTGAGTGTTAAATCTTGCTTGATTTGCCCGCAACTTGAGCACA
>DYNO01000178.1 GCA_020721025.1 Thiomargarita sp.
CAATAATACATGCGAATTCTTCATCTTGGTAAATACCATCCTCCGTTTGCGGGTGGAATGGAAAATTTTTTAGCCGATCTGATTCCTACACAAATTTCACAGGGACTTACCGTCGCTGCCATCGTGCATGATCATCAACCCAAATTATCCAAACTATTTTCGACTGTTCATTCAGAAAGTTATCAAAAATATCCTATCTATCGTGTGCCAAGTTACGGTAGAATACTTTATGCCCCGGTGAGTCCACAGTTTCCTTGGTGGTTAAAATGTGCCATTCAACAATTTCAACCCGATGTATTGCACTTGCATTTGCCAAATACGTCTGCATTTTGGGCGTTATTGTTGCCAGAAGCCCGCCGCATTCCTTGGGTGATTCATTGGCACTCTGACGTTATTTCTGAATTAGATCAATGGTTAGCGATGGCGTATCATGTTTATCGCCCCTTGGAACAAAAATTATTGCGCCGCGCCACTGCGATTATTGCCACTTCGCCTCCGTATTTAGAAACCAGTTTAGCCCTGCGTGATTGGCGCGAAAAATGTTGCGTGATTCCACTGGGAATAGACAAACATCGCCTGCCATTACCCAGTTTTAATGCGCTCAATTGGGCAACGCAACAGTGGCAACCCGGACAATTTCGATTGTTACATGTGGGACGGTTGACTTATTATAAGGGACAATCTGTTTTAATTCAATCACTTATGGAACTCAATAATATCCATGCGTTAATCGTTGGGAAGGGAGAACAATATGACTCATTATCTGCATTGATTTCCCAGCATCATCTTGAAAATAAAGTTAAATTACTTGGATATTGTACCAATGAGCAGTTGATTGGCTTATTGGCGACATCCGACTGTTTTTGCCTACCTTCACTCGAACGAACAGAAGCCTTTGGCGTGGTATTATTGGAAGCGATGCGTTATGGTAAACCTGTCATTGTCAGCGATATTCCCGGCTCTGGTGTGGGTTGGGTAGTACAAGATCATCGTACCGGCATCTTATTTCCACCACAACATCATCTACTTTTGGCGCGTGCTCTTGAACAATTACAACAGTTTACCGATGAAACCAAAGAATTTGGACAGGCAGGGCTACAGCGGTTTGAACAATTCTTTGACATCACGAAAGTAGCGGGAAAAATTACTCAAGTTTATCATGCGTGTTTACCGACGTAACTTGTGCCAAATTTTAAAAATGCAACTTCTCAGAAACCTAACTTCATGAATTCTCATCCACATCAACACATTCTTATCATTATTCCCGCCAAAAATGAAGCTGCGGCAATTGGTTCAGTGATTCAAGAAATTCGCGAGCATTTTACCGGCACCATCTTGGTTGTCAATGATGCCAGTAGTGACAATACCGCGCAAATCGCTCGTGATGCGGGGGCAAAAGTGTTATCATTGGCATTGTCATTGGGAGCATGGGGCGCGATACAAACTGGGCTACGTTATGCACTCAAACATAATTATCAAATCGCGATCACGATGGATGCCGACGGACAGCACGAGGCGCGCTCGATTCCGGTGCTATTACAAGGACTTGATCAACAAACCTGTGATGTGATTGTGGGCGCGTATCCTGAACGAGGCAGTTTGGCGCGACATATTGCGTGGGCATTTTTCCGCTGGCTGTCGGGCATTGCGTTGGAAGATTTGACTTCAGGATTACGGGCGTATCGTCATGCTGCCATTGATTTGCTTGCGTCACCCTCGGCAACTTTGCTGGATTATCAAGATGTTGGCGTATTAATGCTGCTGCATAAAGCCCATTTACGCATTGGCGAAGTGCCTATCTACATGCGGCAACGATTGGATGGCGGAAAATCGCGAATTTTTGACTCTTGGTGGGCAGTCAGCCGCTATATGCTACATACCGCAATTTTATGTATCGCACAATTAAAACTTCCTAAAAAATTTCAATGAGTTACCAACTTATGCACGATTTAACTTTTGGCATTATTGGCATCAGCATCGCCGGCACAATTTTGTATCTGATTCGTCGCGATCACCTCCATTCTCATCATGCAACGTGGTGGTTAGCAGTGGCATTGGGCATTGTCGGGCTGGGATTGTATCCCAAATTGATTGATTGGTTAGCGATACATTTAGGAATACATTATCCGCCTAGCTTATTGTTTTTATTTGGTATCGTGATGATTTTAGTTAAAGTATTAGCGATTGATATTCATCAGTCACAATTGGAGCGTAAAATTCGCCGACTCACTCAACGGTTAGCGATTTTAGAAGATGAGCAGCATGATAAAAATACGGCAGAAGAGTAGAAATAATGGCTCATTGTTTTTTATGATTTTTTATCCAGCATTGCCAAATTCAACGATGTCGTTACAATCAACCATAGAGGAATTGAAATGCGTAATTATTTGATTTATTTTGTTTTATTGCTATTGTGCCACACTAACAGCCACGCTGCCGGTCAAGCCATCTTGTTAAATGTTTCGTATGACCCAACTCGTGAGTTATATCAAGACTTTAATGACGCATTTGGCAAATATTGGCAGGCAAAAACTCAGCAGACGATCAAGTTTCAACAATCGCATGGCGGTTCTAGCAAACAAGCTCGTGCGGTGATTGAGGGATTACCTGCCAGTGTTGTGACCTTGGCTTTGGCGTATGATATTGATGCAATTGCTAAAAGTGGTCTGATAGCCAAGGATTGGCAAGCCCGTTTGCCCCATAACAGCACACCTTATACCTCAACCATTGTTTTCGTGGTGCGCAAGGGAAATCCTAAACAAATCAAGGACTGGGATGATTTAATCAAACCCGATATTGCAGTGATTACTCCCAATCCCAAAACTTCTGGCGGTGCTCGTTGGAATTATTTAGCAGCGTGGGGCTATGTGCTGAAAAACGGTGGGGATGAGGCAAAAGCGCGAGAATTCGTCGGAAAGTTGTTTAAAAACGTGCCTGTATTGGATGCTGGGGCACGCGGTGCAACCACGACTTTCGTGCAACGCGGCATGGGTGACGTGTTAGTTTCTTGGGAAAATGAGGCGTATCTAGTAACCAAGGAGGTCGGCAAGGGTGAATTTGAAATTATCACGCCGAGCACCAGCATTTTAGCCGAACCTCCAGTGGCATGGGTGGATAAAAACGCGGAAAAGTTGGGCACGATGGAAGTCGCGAAAGCCTATTTAGAATATCTCTATTCAGAGGAAGGTCAAGAAATTGCGGCACAGCATTATTACCGCCCAACGTTGGAAAAAGTAGCAATCGCTCATGCCGAACAATTCCCGAAATTACAGCTATTTACCATCGAACAATTGTTTGGCGGTTGGGATCAAGCCCAAGCAAAACATTTTGCCGACGGTGGAATTTTTGATCAGATTTATTTATCAAAAGCCAAAACAGCGAAGTGAATTTTTTGAAATATCAGAAAAATATCGCGAGGCATCAAACGTATCAACTGACCTCGTGATATCGCATTTAGGCGGTGCTACACCGGGTTGGGATAATTGGTTGTTTTAAATCTAGTTTCAGAAACCTGACAGGTTTGTATCTCTGAAACATGTTGTCATCGACTGATGTAGCACACCCGCATTTATTGGTCATATTTGATTAATCTGGTGAGTTTCATCTTCGTCTTGCTTAACGTGAGAATCAACATAAAGCGGGCTCTTTTTGAGTTCATTTTCATAAATTTCGCTTAATGATTCGTTGTAAACAACAAAATAAATTACAGCAATATCAGGATGTTGCTTGACAAAGGCGATTGTTGTTGATACGGCAATTTCTACGGCTTCTTGCCACGGATAACCGTATGCACCGCAGCTAATTGCTGGAAATGCAACGGTTTGAATTCCATTTTGCAAGGCGACTGTCAAGGTATTCACATAACAATTAGCAAGTAATTTGGCTTCGTCATTCTGTCCGCCGCGCCAGATGGGACCGACCGTATGAATGACGTATTTTGCAGGCAATTGATAACCTTGTGTAATTTTCGCTTCGCCGGTGGGACAGCCGCCCAATGCCCGACATTCTACCTGTAATTGAGGTCCCGCTGCTCGGTGAATCACGCCATCGACCCCGCCCCCGCCCATCAACGTGGGATTGGCTGCATTGACGATAGCATCGACGGCTAATTTGGTAATATCGCTATGAATAAGCTGCAATGCTGTCATTTTTTAAATTTTCCTAGTTAGTTGATTGAATATTTTGGATTTTTTGTAACATTTTGCGAATGTTTTGTATTAAACATTGGTAGTGCCACACAGATTAGGAATAAATCCGTTTTTTAGTATTGATTTGAATATTCTTGTTATGCTGCTGCGTCAGCTCTGTCACAATAATTTTAAACTTGGTAGAGACTGAGTATAGAACTTTTTTTATAGCCGCGCCGCGTTGGAATGCCATCTGGACGCGCCAGCGTCACAAGTCATGATTGTTAACTGATTGCTTTGCATCATGTTTGCACTTGATATAATGTCGCATAAGTTCCTTGTTTTGCTAATAATTCGGCATGAGTTCCCACTTCCACAATTTCCCCCGCTTCCATCACAATAATTCGATCTGCTTGGGCAATAGTTGACAGCCGGTGGGCGATGATAATGGTGGTACGTCCTTGTTTTAACTGCTCTAATGCGTATTGTACTTGCAATTCTGATTGGGTATCCAGCGCGGACGTGGCTTCGTCAAATATTAAAATGGAGGCGTTTTTCAATAATGCTCGTGCAATTGCGATGCGTTGGCGTTGTCCCCCTGAAAGTTTGACACCGCGTTCGCCGATGATGGTTTGAAATCCGGAAGGCATTTGTTCAATAAATTCCATCGTATAAGCTACACGAGCTGCCTCGTTAATTCGTTCCACCGGATAATTTGCCATCTCTCCATAAGCAATATTAGCTGCAACCGTATCGTTAAACAGCACAATTTCCTGACTGACTAACGCGACATGGGCACGGAGGGTGGTTAACGGTAATTCATTGATTAAAATATCATCTAAGCGAAATTGTCCTTCAGTCAAGTTATAAAATCGTGGGATCAAATTCGCTAAAGTAGTTTTGCCACTGCCCGAAGCCCCTACTAATGCCACTGTTTCGCCGGGTTGAATAAGCAGATTAATGTCACGCAATGCGGGCTTTTGAGCATCGTAACTGAAATTCACGTGAGAAAATTCAATTTTTCCTTGCAATTTTACGATATCTCGTTGACCTTCATTGACTTCTGAGGACAGATCGAGCAGTGCAAAAATACTTTGAGCTGCGGCTAAACCTCGCTGAAGTTGGTCATTCACCTTGGTTAAACGCTTGACGGGTGCGAATAACATGCCCATCGCGGTAAAAAGTGATACAAAACCACCGACAGAGATTTGATTCACTTGGGATTGTCGCGCGGCAATATAGACAATACTCGCCAATGCCAAAGTAATGAGAATTTGGGTGAGAAATACACTGATATTTGAGGTAATTTGAGCCTTCACTTCCAAATGCTGTACTTTACTTGCGGCTTGTTGAAAGCGTTGATTTTCATAGAATTGTCCGCCAAATACTTTGACAAGTTTGTGTCCACTGATGGATTCTTCCAAAATTCGCGTCATTTCACCCATTGCATCTTGGATAAATAAATTGATACCGCGCAATCGCCGGCTCACCAGTTGGATAATCAAAATCATGATTGGGACGGTGGAAAATACGATGAGCGATAAAAACCAGTTGAGATAGAACATCCATGCGAGTAGTCCGATAACGACCAAGCTGTCGCGGATTAATACAACCAATACTTCTGTGGTGGCAAGCATGACGCGGTTGACATCGTAGGTGACTTTTGAGAGCAGTACGCCGGAGGAATAGTTGTCGAATTGGGTGGTGGGTAAGTGTAAGAGTTTGTTAAACATTGCCATGCGTAAATCCAATACAACCCGCGCGGCGATCCAAGTCATGCCGATTTCACTGGTTAAAGTGGCAATTCCCTTGATAATCATGATAACGACGAGGAGCAGGGGCAGGTAGTGGATAAACAAGGGATTTTTTTCAACGAATGCGCCATCTAACAAAGGTTTGAGTAACGCGGGCAGTGCGGGTTCGCTCAGTGCGGCAATCACCATGCCTAAGATACTGAGTGCAAAGATATTCCAGTAGGGACGAATAAATTGAAGTAACCGGAGGTAGAGCGATAAATGTTGTAATTTTAGGGAGGAAGTCATGAGATGTGATTGAATGAAGTTGAGAATCCTGTGCAGATAGACGCAAGTTTTTAATATGTCGAGCTAAAAACGGTTCAATGTCATTTTTAACGCCATTTTTGAGTTCCACAGGATAGCGGTTTTTTCTCGTTCCGACGCGGTGCGCCAAAGCCGTTGACTTAAGGAATTGTGACACAAAATATGTTTTGTTATCTGGTTTTAAGCAATTCAACTTAACGACATAACGATGCGATAGATTTGTTTAAATAAAACAAGTAGTTACTCGTTCCAATGCTCCGCGTTGGAATGCAGCCCAGACGCTCCGCGTCACCGGTTCAAATTCTACGGGTTCAACCATCTGTATTTCGCT
>DYNO01000026.1:0-14500 GCA_020721025.1 Thiomargarita sp.
AAGAAGATTTGACACTTGCAGACAGAATTTTCAGTTGTGATTGTGGTTTAGTCATCGACCGAGATTTAAATGCTGCAATCAATTTATATTCCTATGAAAATAGGAACTGAATAACTATAGTTGTTAGATAGTTAGAGTCGCGACCAGAATCAGCGAGACTTTAAACGCACGTAAGAGTCACTTAAGACTTGAGTTATCAAGCAGTGGTGTTGACGACGTGAATAAAGTGATAAACTCAAGACACACCAATTTCACTAGACCGGAGGATAAGAATGAGCGTTACCCCAGCACCTAAACAAAAATATTGTACTGATAATAAAATCACCTTCCGTCGTTATCGTGAAGGGAATAAACAATTTGACTCGCAGAAAGATAATATTTTTCAAGCGAGTTGGTCGCACAAATGTCCAACTTATGTGCACCGCACTCCGCCTTGTCAGGGAAGCTGTCCTTCAGGAGAGGATATTCGCGGCTGGCTAGGAATTGCGCGGGGAATGGAAAAACCACCCAAGGGCATGGATTGGCAAGAATACGCCTTTCAACGTTCTACCGATGCGAACCCTTTTCCGTCCATTATGGGTCGAGTTTGCCCCGCGCCCTGTCAAACAGGATGTAATCGCAATGTATTAGAAGACTACGTTGGAATTAATTCGGTTGAACAACATATTGGCGATACTGCAATTGAAAAAGGTTATAAATTAGCGCAAGCGGGTGCAGACACGGGTAAAAAAGTCGCAGTTATTGGCGGTGGACCGGCAGGATTATCCGCAGCTTACCAATTACGGCGGCGTGGTCATGCGGTGACAGTGTTTGATGACCATGAAAAATTGGGCGGTATGATGTTGTATGGTATTCCCGGTTATCGCACACCGCGCAACGTCTTAGAGGCTGAAATTCAACGTATTTTAGACTTGGGAGTCACGACGCGCCTCAATACTCGGGTTGGACGTGATATCAGTATGGATGATGTTGAAAAAGAATTTGATGCAATTTTGTGGACAATTGGATGTAAAGCTGGGCGAGCCCTACCCGTGCCGGGATCGGATGCGCCAAATTGTATCAGTGGTGTGGATTTCCTCAGTGATTTCAATCAACAACATCTCCATGCTGTGCCAAAACGCATTGTGGTAGTGGGTGGTGGTGATACTTCTATCGACGTGGCTTCGGTGGCGCGTCGTTTGGGTTATAACCATGTGCCAGTTAATGATGATAATCCGTCTTCTGGGGGCACGGTCATGGGTTATGTGGCGCACGATGTCGCGAGTTTGGGTAGACGCGAAGGGGCACTCGTCACATTGACCTCGTTGTTTCCAATGCAAAATATGACCGCCGCACAACACGAAATTCAAGATGCACTGCGTGAAGGGGTGGATATTCAAGATGGCGTGATGCCGCTGGAAGTGATTAAAAATGCTGAAGGTTTGGCAACCGCGCTGAAAATGGCAAAATGTACTGTCGATAAGAAAGGTATTCCAACCAAGATTGAAGGCACAGAATACGTGATTGAAACGGATTTAATTGTGTCCGCGATTGGTCAATATGGTGATTTGTCGGGTTTGGAAGTTTTGGATAACGGGCGTGGATTTATCAATGCTGATCCCTTTTATCGGGTCAAAGGGCGGGAAAAACATTTCGCAGCAGGTGACATTATCCGTCCTCATTTGTTGACGACCGCGATTGGACAAGCGGCGATTGCTGCGGATACTATCGATCATTTCTTGATGGGTGCAGCGGAAGCCTCAAAACGTCCCAAAGTCGATGTCCATCATTTTAATTTGTTAGCAAAATTGAATGAAGCCAATCTTGAACCGCAAAAGTTTTCCGCAGAAACAGCGGGCGACATGCGGGGTACGTGTTTTGGCAAGTATGCCGTGCATAATTACGAAGATCGCTCCACCCAAGAAATTATTCCGCCCAGTAATTTGTTTTTGGGACATTTTCCTTACACCCCACGCAAGTTACGGCAGGAAATTCACATCAGTTCTGAGGAAGTTTTGGGGAATTTCCAAGAACGGTTGGTTGCCCTTACTACAGCAGAAACAATTGCAGAAGCAAAGCGTTGTATGAGTTGCGGTTTGTGTTTTGAATGTGATAATTGTGTGATTTACTGCCCTCAAGATGCAGTGAAACATACACCGAAAAAAGAATCGACGACAGGACGTTACGTTTATACCGATTATTCCCGCTGTATTGGATGCCATATTTGTTCAGATGTATGTCCAACGGGGTATATTAACATGGGGATGGGTGAGTAAATCATGCAACTACGCGCACTGTTACATTTTTTAGTTGCGCTGTGGTTGATTAGCCTGACGGCGAGTGCGAATGAGGGAAGTAAAAGCGGTATTCCTTATCCTATCCCGCCCAAGGCGAAAACTTCAGTGTCTGCCACTCAAGCCTGTGTTGAACCGCTGGAGGTGATGCGGCGGGTGCATGGGCAGTTTTTGAAACATCATCGTAAAGAAGCGGTGCATGAAGGAATCCGCACGAAACAGCACAGTTTGGTCGGGTGTATTGACTGCCATGTCACGCCAAATGCCGCTGGACAGTATCCGACGCAGGAAGGCAATGAACATTTTTGTCGCAGTTGTCACAGTTATGCTGCGGTAACAGTTGATTGTTTTCAATGTCATGCAAGCAAGCCGGATCAACCCAATGCTACGGTTGACAACTATCGTTAATTTCCATAATGATTCCTAATGTATGCTAATAAAAGCCAGTTAAATTTCTATTGAACAGTTGTTTGCACTACCTAATAGAAACTGCTATAATCAATTTCCCGTTAGTAATGGGAACGGGTGTCTAACAAATGACCGTGTCACTGTATGTTGTCGTGTATAAACACAGGCTTTTGATTTAGATACATAAAGCGTCTGTAGTTTCACAACTACAGGCTTTGGCAGATCAGCCCCACAAAGTAACGTGGCAGTTAGCAAATGTGAATAAAATCAACATTTGTTAAGAAAAAATGATCGGTAAATCAGCCACAAGTCAATATGTCTGGAATGTCTGGCACACATTAACTATTTGAAAATTAACGGGGATAGTGGATGATCTGCTATCCGCGCTTAATTAACTAGGAGTTACGCAGTTGAAGCGTTATTCAATTGATTTTATTCAAATATCGAAACAACGATTTGAACTGCATAACTCCTAATCCCAAATAAATATTGATATTTGAAGTGAAAATGATTTTTGTGATATTCCCGCCGTCAATGTAAAAAAATGTAAAAAGTCGAGCATCTCGACATCATCTCGCTAAATTAATCGGTGTAACCCAACTGCTGCAACGCCCGGTCATCATCACTCCAACCTTCTTTAATCTTCACCCACAATTGTAAATAGACTTTGCGCCCCAACAATTCGGCAATGTCCTTGCGTGCTTCCTCTCCAACCGCCTTTAACAAACTTCCCCGTTTGCCAATCACAATGGGTTTTTGACTGGCGCGTTCGACCCAGATGATCGCACTGATATGGGTAAAATGTTCTTTATCAACAAAGTATTCGGTCTGCACCGTCAAGCGATAGGGCAATTCTGCCCCCAACCGGCGGATTAATTTTTCTCGCACCATCTCGGCGGCTAAAAAACGCATACTCCGATTCGTCAATTCGTCTTCAGCAAACAAAAATGGATTCGGCGGTAAATATTTAATAATTTTTTGTTCTAATTCGTCTAAGTTCTTGTGCTGCAACGCTGAAATTGGGAAAATGTCGGAAAATTCGCGTTTTTGACTCACTTCTTGCAAATAGGGCAACAATAACGTTTTATCCGCGACTTTATCGACCTTGTTGACGGCGAGAATGACCGGTGTTGTGATCGAATTTAACGTGTGCAATACATAGTTGTCGCCCTCCAACCAACGCGAGGCTTCCACGACCCAGACAATCACGTCCATGCCGTCCACACTGCTCAATGCGGTGCGATTGAGGTAGCGATTCATTGCGTTATGTACGTCTTGATGCAAACCGGGGGTGTCAACGTATAAAATCTGCGTCTCAGCTTGCATTTTGATCCCTAACAAGCGGTGCCGCGTCGTTTGTGGCTTCGATGAGGTGATACTCAACTTTTGACCAATCAGATGATTCAATAACGTGGATTTGCCAACGTTAGGACGACCTACCAGTGCGACGTAACCACAATGGGTAGAAATGGGTGTTTGCATAAGTAGTTAGGATGTAGGGTGGTGAAAACGAGCGATGAGAAGGGGGGTTGCCTGAATCATAAAGTGGGAATCATGCTGTTTTTCAAGGGGGAGCGATTTACAGCATTTTAAAATTTATGACTCAAGCAACTGGCTGATAACACCAAAGTTTAATTAAATATCAGTTCGAGTTTCAGACTGATTGGCGTGTAATAAAAACAAGGCTTGAGCTGCGGCTTCTTGCTCTGCCCGCCTGCGACTTTCCCCTTTTCCATGCGTTGGCATAGGCAATTCTGAAATGGTACATTCCACTTCAAAATGTTGGGCATGAGGCGCGCCGATCACTGCGAGCACGCGATATTGTGGCAGAGCCTGTTGTTTTGCTTGCAAATATTCTTGTAAGCGAGTTTTGGGGTCTTTCACAACTTTTTGAGGAGACATGCTTTCCAAACGTTCCCGCAACAGTTGTAATATCACTTGTTTGCAAGTCAACATGTTGGCATCTAAATAAATCGCCCCCACAATCGCCTCTAATGCGTCTGCGAGAATTGAAGCCCGTCGCCAACCTCCACTCTTCAACTCCCCCCCACCTAACAGCAAATACTGCCCCAAATTTAATCGTTGGGCAATTTCAGCCAATGTGTCGCCCTTCACCAAGGTGGCACGCGACCGCGTCAGCTCCCCTTCACTGGCGATAGGAAAACGTTCAAACAAGGCTTCCGCCACCACATAGTTAAGCAGGGCATCACCGAGAAATTCCATGCGTTCGTTATTGGGACTACCCGCGCTACGGTGCGTCAAAGCGGTCGTTAATAATTCCTCACGCTTAAAGTAGTAACCCAGGGCTTGATACAGAGAGAGATAATCAGGTTTCAAGGGACTTTAATAGTCTTTTTGTAATCCACGACAAGGGAAATATTCGCCACCAATTTAGAGCGGGTATCGTATTGCACGGTCATACTAAAACCTTCAACAGTACGTTCGATCTTCACCAATTCGGCAAAGTTGCTTTGATTGATACGGTCGATTTTTTCAAATCCCAAACGAGAAAGGAGGAGTTGTTGCAAGTCCGCATTGCTTTTTTTAGATACATCCACTTCTTGACGAATGTTATCTAACACACTGCTCACCGCACCATTTTGTAAATAAATCGGCACCAGTTTAAACGACAACCAGACCGAAATTGTAATAACGATAATTGCCACAACTATTGTACTGCCGTGCTGCCGCTTTCTAATATTCATCATAATGACATCCTCAAATTGAGCAAAGTAAAAAATAATACGCCACATTTTATCGCATCTGTAACTAAATTTGTAACTTTAGTGTATTGTATAATGCAACTCGTTCATTAATCAATGATTCTCATCGTAAATCCGTTATTTTACAATTACCCTAATAATTTTTTTACCCGACGGATATTTTCACTAAAACTTTTTCTCTGTTATCATTTCTGTATTCTTTCGGACGCGGTTCAAATACCATCAGCATGACATGATGATGAATTTCTACAAATAAATTTAAACAGCATCATTCTTGCCATTATACTTCAGTTCACCTCTGTTTTTTAAAGGCGAAATGACGAATGTCATAATTTGTCACGCGTTCCAACGACTATTTATATAATACACTGTTTTTAAACTCTATTTTACCAAATATCAATGAACAGCATTCAACTTACGCATCAGGGAAGATTACGGCATTTCCTTGGTATTGAAGGTTTATCGCGCAACATTTTGCTCGAAATTTTAGACACGGCTGCCGAACTTTCTGACCAAGTGCAACAAGCGGGCAAACTTAACTTATTAAATGGTAAAACAATTGCCAATCTATTCTTTGAACCTTCGACCCGCACTCGCACCACCTTTGAACTTGCGGCAAAACGGTTATCCGCCGACGTGTTGAATGTGAATATCAGCACCTCTTCGACCACAAAGGGCGAGACGCTGATCGATATGTTACAGAATTTAGAAGCAATGTACTGTGATTTGTTCGTAATTCGTCATCATGAAAGTGGGGCACCGCATTTTATGGCACGGCATATTTCCCCGCATGTTAGCATCATTAATGCCGGCGACGGACGACACGAACATCCCACGCAAGCAATGTTAGATATGTACACCATTCGTCAATACAAGCCTGATTTTACTCAACTTACGGTTGCCATCGTGGGTGATATTCTGCACTCGCGGGTGGCGCGTTCACAAATTCATGCACTAACAATATTGGGTGTGCCAGAAATTCGAGTAGTGGCACCGAAAACGTTAATGCCACTTGGTGTAGAATCCTTTGGCGTGAAAGTTTTTCATCAACTTGAAGCGGGATTGCGCGGGGTAGATGTGGTGATGATGTTACGCCTACAACGAGAACGGATGCAAACAGCCTTATTGCCAAGTGAACATGAATATTTTCAATCGTATGGCTTGACTGAAACCGTGTTAGAAGTGACTCATCCGACCGCGATTGTGATGCACCCCGGTCCAATTAATCGCGGTGTGGAAATTGATTCCGTAGTTGCCGATGGGCCCCGTTCCGTGATTTTACAACAAGTTAGCAATGGAATTGCCATTCGTATGGCAGTAATGGCGATGACCTTGGGAAAGTATCATTAAACTCCCAAAATAAAAACTAACTCAATTATCTGATTTAACCTAAAAATTGACAACCTCATGTCCCATCTACTCATCTCCGCTGCTCATAAATCTTCAGGAAAAACAACGGTCACGCTTGGACTGTGTGCTGCATTGGTGGCGCGTGGTTTACAAGTGCAACCGTTCAAAAAAGGTCCCGATTACATCGATCCCTTGTGGTTAAGTCAAGCAGCGCAACATCCATGCCACAATTTGGATTTTCAGATGATGAACGAGGCAGAAATTGCACAAACATTTGTCAATCAGATGGTTGGCGCGGACATGGGCATTATCGAAGGCAATAAAGGTTTATACGATGGCATGGACGTACAAGGCACGAATAGTAATGCGGCTTTGGCAAAATTGCTCAGTGCGCCTGTGGTATTGGTGCTGAGTACACACGGTATGACACGGGGAATTGTGCCGTTGATTCTCGGTTATCAAGCCTTTGATTCACAAATACAAATTGCCGGCGTGATTCTCAACCACGTGGGCGGAGCGCGGCATGAAAGCAAATTACGGGCGGCAATTGCCTATTATTCCGATATTCCCGTATTAGGCGCATTACAATCCGATCAGCAATTGACCATCGTCGAACGTCATTTAGGGTTAATGCCCAGCAACGAACACGATCAAGCCGCGCTTAAAATTCAACAAATTGCAAAAATCGTTGCCCAACAAATTGACTTAGACCAAATCATTGCCATCGCCCAACGTGCACCAACCCTACCAATTGCAGCAACTCAGCCTTCCATGCCCACCGCGACCGTAAAAATTGGAATTATGCGAGATGCCGCGTTTGGATTCTATTATCCGGGCGATTTAGACAATTTACGTCTTGCCGGTGCAGAACTGGTTTTTATTAACGCCTTACAAGACAATCAGTTACCAGAAATCGACGGCTTATTTATCGGCGGTGGTTTTCCAGAAACTTGGATGCAACAATTGGCGAAGAATCACAGTTTGAAGCACGACATTTTTACTGCAATTAACAACCATTTGCCTGTTTACGCGGAATGTGGCGGTTTAATGTATTTAGCCCGGCAGTTGACTTGGAAAGATCAATCTTGTCAGATGGTTGGCGCATTACCCTTCGACACGGTGATGCAACCACGTCCCCAAGGGCGCGGCTATGTGCAGATGCAAGAAACTGGGGCAGGTTTATGGGCATTGCGAGATCAACAGGGACAATTGGCAGAATTTGCCGCGCATGAATTTCATTACTCCAAAGCAGTGAACTTACCAGATAATTTATCGTTTGCTTACAAAGTGTTGCGTGGTTACGGCATGGATGGCGAACACGATGGCGTAGTTTATAAAAATACCTTAGCCAGCTACGTGCATTTGCGCGATGTGGCGAGCAATCGTTGGACGCAACGTTTTGTGGATTTTGTCAAACGGCATAAACAATTGTCTCCGTGAAAAATTAATTGAGTGTCAATCATTATCTTCTTCAGAATCAAATAGTTCTGCATTATTTGATTCCTCGTCGATAGAGTCAAACAAATCATCAGATAATTCTTGCAGATTTTGCAATTCCGCCAACGGAGGTAAATCACTTAAATGTTTCAAACTAAAATGATCTAAAAATCCCTTGGTTGTACCATACAACGCCGGTTTGCCGGGCGCGTCCTTGTATGCAAGTATGCGAATCCATTGATAATCTGCCAAAGTTTTTAAAATCGCACTGCTCACGCTGACCCCCCGAATTGCCTCAATTTCACTGCGGGTGATAGGTTGGCGATAGGCGATAATTGCCAGCGTTTCCAACAGGGCTTGCGAATAGCGTGGTGGACGTTTCATCCACAACCGCTTGATCCAAGGAGTTAATTCGGATTTCGCCTGAAACCGGTAGCCACTCGCCACCTCCACCAATTCCATGCCACGTTCATGGCAATCCCATTCCAATTCATGCAGTGCGTTTTTCAATTGTGTACGACTAGGTTGTTGATCTTCTGGAAATAATGCCGACAGATGCTCTAAAGGCAACGGACGTTGAGCTGTCAACAGCGCGGCTTCTAAGATAATTTTGAGTGTGGGTTCGGAAGTCATGGAAAAAACGTTTTTGACAGAATTGCAATAGTTTAATACACTATCACCAATATGACAAATTTCAAGGATACTGAGCCGATGTTTAATAACAAATCTATTTTAATTACTGGCGGTACGGGTTCATTTGGCAAACAATGTATCAAAACGATGTTACAGCGTTATCAACCGCGCCGGATTGTTGTTTATTCACGCGATGAACTGAAACAATTTGAAATGGCTCAAGAATTTAATGCGCCATGTATGCGTTATTTCATCGGTGATGTGCGTGATGGCGAACGGCTGAAACAAGCGATGCAAGGCATTGATTATGTGATACATGCTGCGGCATTGAAGCAAGTTCCAGCGGCAGAATACAACCCAATGGAATGTATCAAAACCAACATTCAGGGCGCGCAAAACGTGATCGCGGCGTGTTTTGCCACCGATGTGCAAAAAGTGATTGCATTATCAACCGATAAGGCGGCGAACCCGGTCAATTTGTATGGCGCGACCAAGCTAGTTTCAGACAAACTATTCGTCGCGGCGAATAATACCACAGGGTCGCAAAAAATTCGTTTTTCCGTAGTGCGTTATGGCAATGTGGTGGGATCGCGTGGCTCAGTTGTGCCATTTTTCAATAAGTTACTTGCTGATGGTGCGAAAGAATTGCCGATTACCGATCCGCGCATGACTCGTTTTTGGATTACATTGCCACAAGGTGTAGATTTTGTATTAAAGAATTTTCAGCGGATGAAGGGAGGGGAGATATTTGTTCCAAAAATTCCTTCGATTAATATCATGGACTTAGCAGAATCGATGGCAGCGGGGATTGCGACTAAAATCGTGGGAATTCGCCCCGGCGAAAAGTTGCATGAAATCATGTGTCCTGCCGATGATTCGCACTTAACGATAGAGTTTTCAGACCATTACGTGATTCGTCCCGCCATTACGTTTTTTGAAGATAATTTGGATTACAGCATCAATATGCTGGGAGAAAAAGGTGCGCCGGTGCTAGAAGGTTTTGAATACAGTTCGGGTAAAAATCCCCATTTCTTGACGATTGATGAACTAAGCATGATGAAGTAAGAACTTCATTCGTTGTTTGAATCAGAATCTTAAAATTTTCGGAATGGAGTCAAATCGTAATTAAATTCAAAGAGATCACGGTTACTCTGATTCTGCAAATTTGGTGAATTCTGATTCATTTTCACGTATTAGACCAGTATTTACTCCCCTAATTGATGTAACACTACCAAATTAGGATTCAAACCGGCTTAAACTTCAAGATGCCGCAATTTTTTTTTATACGCTTGAAATAAGTCCCATGTAACCTGCCAAATTTTACCCCGCGTGCCATCTCCCACAGGACGATCATCTAATGTCGTGATAGGCACAATTTCCCGTGTTGAACTGGTCACCCAAATTTCATCGGCTTGTCGCAATTGGGATTCGCTCACATTTTCAACCCGATACGGTAAATTCGCAGCTTGCAACACTTCTAAAATTAAATCCCGCGTCACCCCAGTCAAAATAAACGCTCCTTCCGGTGGAGTTATCACTACGCCTTGTTTCACAATGAAAACATTACTTGCCGCCCCTTCAGTCACATAGCCGTCACGAATCAAAATCGACTCGACCGCGCCCACTTCTACCGCGTGTTGTCGGAGTAACACATTGCTTAATAAAGAAATTGACTTAATATCGCACCGGAGCCAGCGATTATCTGGCAAAGTAATGGCTTTTACGCCCGGTAACGGTTCCGGGTCTTTAAATGGTTGACTCATCAAGAAAATGGTGTGCTTAACCTCCGCTGGAAAATTGTGATTACGCGGTGCTACGCCACGAGTCAGGTGCAAATAAATGGATTGATCGCCCCCACCATTCTTCGCAATTAACGTCTCAATAATTTGCTGCCATGCCTCACGCGTCAGGGGATTGCTTAATTCAATGCCGGCGAGACTGCGTTCTAAACGTTGGAGATGTTCTTGTAATCTAAAAGATTTTCCAGCATAGACCGGGATTACTTCATACACCCCATCACCAAAAATAAAGCCGCGATCTAATACTGGAATGTGGGCTTGCTCCAAGGGTAAAAAAGTACCATTTAAATAAGCTATTGTCATATCGTTTGCAAAAGTGGTTGGGAAGGAATGATGACGAATGGAGTAAAATCAACTGGGTGCGACAAATTTCAGTCTAAAATAGGGTTGAATGTCAAGCAAGGTCATATTTATAACAACGTGGTTAATTCGCGTCCGGTGGTAACTTCCCATAATTTTACAGTTTTATCCCTGCTGCCGGAAGCCAACAATTTCCCATCCGGACTAAATGCGACAGAGAAAACCCAACTCGTATGTCCTGATAAAATAAAGAGTTCGCGCCCATTGTCCACTTCCCATAAACGCACAGTGTTATCCACGCCCCCGGAAGCTAATAATTTTCCATCGGGACTGAAGGCAACTGAAAACACGGTGTGATGATGTCCATGCAAGGTGAGCAATAATCGTCCGCTGGCGACTTCCCACAATTTAATAGTCGTGTCGTTGCTGGCAGAGGCAAGTAATGCACCATCGTGACTGAAGGCAATGGCATTCACCCCGCCGTCTTGATGTCTTAGGGTGGAAATTTCCTGTCCGCTACCAATGTTCCAGAATTTTACCGTGTGATCTTCGCTGCCAGAAGCTAACATCAATCCGGCGTGATAATGAAACGCGACCGCGCGCGCCCAATTGCCATGCCCTTGTAATGAGCAAAGTAATTGCGGTGGAGCATGATGAAATATCGGCAATTCGGTTTCTAATTCTTTGAATTCAATAGATTCTACACCGATAACTACATCTGGCAACCACATTTCATGAACTTGTTCCACAACACGCAACCGGACATAAACCGGATAGGACGCGCCCAATTCACACAAATATCTCGCTTGTTGGCGGGCGATCAGGAGATATACTTGATTGATTTCAAAATGTAATTGTTCAAACCACGGCTCCCAATGAACCTGTAAATAAAACTTTTGCGTTTGAATATCATACCATTCTTTAATCAACGTGGTATGCCCAGCTAATAAAGGGTATTGAAATAAATGTATCAACCGGGTTTTAAATTCGGCTGTTGTTTCAAAAGGATCGCGTCCAAATAAGAAATCATGAGGTAGTATTGTCGTGGTGGACGGTTCTGCAAACTCCCCTTTCATGAAAATACGCTATTCTCCTTGATTTCAGACAGTTTTTTGTAATCGTTTGCAAAATCAACCGATTGAAAATGTCAATTTGCTCGTTAGTTGAAATATCAATAAAATTTAAAAGCTGTCCGAACAGTTATTTTTTAAATCAATGACTTTGATGCTTGCAAGAAAATTCTGGTTCAGACTGAGAATGTCCGCGCCATTATAGCGAATGTTTCACTCAAATGACGCGCGCCCAAATAATGATGTATTTTACAATGTTGACACAGAACTAGGGATAACAACACTTGCGCCGTTTACCCTATTTGCATGAGATGTGCTAATATAAACTTGTGTTTCTACCCCACTCACTGAGTTTGATTATGAAAAAACGTTTATCAATTGTTATCAAAGGACTATGTTTAAGTTTAAGTTTGCTCAGTTTTTCGAGCTTTGCGGACGAAACCGAGAAAAAAACGGCACCAGCGATAACCGAGCATCAACACGATCATGAACATGCCACTCCAAAAGCTGAAAAAGCCAAGCCGGCAATGGTATTGCCCACAGTGGAACCAGCGTTGAAATCTGCAATCGACGCTTACGTGAAAGCATGGCAAGATCAAGATTTTAAAACTCTGCGTAGTTTGGAAAGTTGGGAAGGGGGCGATGAACCGAGCGAAATCAAGTATTTGCAAGCGTTCGATGCCGATTTCCGAATTTTTGATTGGAAAATCACCCGGTTAGAACCACAAGCTGACGGTCAGATGAAAGTGTTGGTGTGGATTAGCCACAATGTCAACAAACAATTTGCCGCCCTTGCTCCAGATGTCAAATCGGTCAATTCAACGCTGATTCAATGGTGGAAAAAAGAGGGCGAAAAATATGTCCACCTCTTCAATATCGAACGCCAGAATTTGATGAAAATGATGCCACAAGTGCCACCTTCTGCCGATAAAGAAACTGAAGGCAAGACCGAGCCGCCTAAAGCGGAACAACCTAAGCAAGACGAAGCCCCTGCGAAAGTGGAAGAACCGAAGAAAATTTAGTTGTTGCCTGTTCAACCGTTTGGACAATGTTAAGATTTCATTGAGATTTCAACTGATTGATTTCACAAATGATTATAAAAAAACTGTCCGAATTGTAAGCTGTTCAAAACCTGTTGGGTTGCCTGAAACCTGACGGGTTTTTTTATCTTGATATTCCACGCCAAAAATCATTGAATTTCTCACCATCCTCTCAAACTTCATCTCATACAAAATTATGGACTTAACACATTACATGCAAGAAGTGGGGCAAAATGCCCGTCGTGCTTCTCACCTGTTGGCACGCACCGCCACGCAACAAAAAAATCAAGCTCTTCAAGCCATTGCTGACGAACTTGAAAACCAACGGGCGACTTTAATTGCAGCAAATCAACAAGATTTAACCGCGGGCAAAGCCAATGGATTGGATGCGGCAATGCTTGACCGATTGACATTAAACGATAAAGTATTGAATTCTATGATAGAAGGGATACGCCAAGTGATCGCGCTGGCAGACCCTATCGGCGAAATTTCTGATTTAAAATACCGTCCCTCTGGCATTCAAGTGGGCAAAATGCGCGTCCCCCTCGGCGTAGTTGGGATTATTTACGAATCGCGTCCCAATGTCACAATTGACGCAGCAGCTTTGTGTCTAAAATCGGGCAATGCGTGTATTTTACGGGGCGGCTCAGAATCTATTCATTCCAATCAAGCCATTGCACAATGTATTCAGCGGGGCTTAAACAACGCCGGTTTGCCAGAAACTGCGGTGCAAGTGATTCAAACAACAGATCGGGCAGCGGTGGGACAATTAATCCAGATGGCTGAATATGTTGATGTTATCATCCCGCGCGGTGGAAAAAGTTTGATCGAACGCATCAGTCGTGAAGCCAGAATTCCGGTGATAAAACATCTGGATGGAATTTGTCATGTTTACATCGACGATAAAGCGGACATGCAAAAAGCCATTGACATTGCGTATAATGCCAAAACCCATCGTTATGGCGTGTGTAATGCGATGGAAACTTTGCTTGTGGCGGAGGCAATTGCGCCCCATATTTTGCCCAAATTAGCGACGTTGTATCAAGAAAAAGGTGTAGAATTACGAGGTTGTGAAAAAACGCTGACGATTTTACCCCAGATTGTGGCAGCGACAGAAGAAGATTGGAAAACCGAATATCTTGCCGCCATTTTAGCCATTCGTATCGTGCCAGATGTTGACGCAGCGATTCGCCATATTTGCGATTACAGTTCACAACATACGGATAGTATTGTCACGGAAGATTGGACACGGGCAATGCGATTTTTGCGAGAAGTCGATTCCAGTTCCGTCATGGTCAATGCGTCCACTCGTTTCGCCGACGGGTTTGAATACGGTTTGGGTGCGGAAATCGGCATCAGTACCGACAAATTTCATGCGCGTGGGCCGGTCGGATTGGAAGGTTTAACTTCTCAAAAATTCATTGTGTTAGGCAACGGACAGGTGCGCGTTTAAATTAATATTTTTTG
>DYNO01000026.1:14600-18115 GCA_020721025.1 Thiomargarita sp.
CACAGCGTTATTCGATAATTCTGAGTAAAAAATTTGTTTTAAAAATCAATTGATTCGTTGCAAGAGCAAATTATTTTTTATTTTTATAATAGCCGGATAAATTATTTTTTATCTTTATTAATCAGTAAGTTACTCAAAGATGCTCAGTGAAATTTTAAAGATAATTCATTGATTTATAACTAATTTTCCAGATTTTAGTGATTCTACCTATTTGAAATTTTTTTGTCATAATAATGTTGCAGTGCAACGTAAAAAAAGCTATATTTATAAAAAAACAAGTCTGTGAAATTCTTAAATCTCGACTAAAAAGGTTTGCACATGGATTCAGGATTGAAAATTATAGGAAAAATAACGCCAGAATATGCCACAATATTGACCGATGACGCGGTGAGCTTTGTGGGTGAATTGGTGAAAAATTTTGGGGCACGGCGTGATGAGTTGTTAGCATTACGAGAAGAACGTAAAAAACAATTAGATGCGGGAGTAATGCCCGATTTTCTGCCAGAAACAAAAGCCATCCGTGAATCCCAGTGGCAAGTCGCCCCTACGCCTGCCGATTTACAAGATCGTCGCGTGGAAATTACCGGTCCGGTGGATCGCAAAATGGTGATTAATGCGTTGAATTCTGCCGCGAAAGTTTTCATGGCGGATTTTGAAGATGCCCAGAGTCCCGTGTGGGAAGGACAGATTGAAGGACAGATGAATTTGCGCGATGCAATAAATCGGCAGATTTCTTATTCCAGTCCGGAAGGCAAACAATATACGTTAAATGAACAAATTGCGACTTTATTGGTGCGTCCGCGCGGTTGGCATCTGCTTGAAAAACATGTACTTTATAACGATAAACCCATTCCCGGCGGTTTGATGGATTTTGGATTATATTTATTCCATAACGCGAAAACTTTGGTGGATAAGGGGACAGGACCTTATTTTTATATTCCTAAGTTGGAAAGTCATCTTGAGGCGCGGTTGTGGAATGATGTATTTAATTTTGCTCAAGATAAGCTCGGTTTGCCCCGCGGCACGATTAAAGTCACGGTGTTGATTGAAACCATTTTAGCATCGTTTGAAATGGATGAGATTTTATATGAATTGCGGGATCATTGCGTCGGTTTAAATTGCGGACGCTGGGATTATATTTTTAGTTTTATCAAGAAGTTCCGTAATCATCCTGATTTTGTATTACCCGACCGTAGTGAAGTGACGATGACTTCGCACTTTTTGCGCTCCTATTCGCAATTGTTGATTCAAACCTGTCACAAGCGTGGGGCTCATGCGATGGGTGGAATGGCGGCGCAAATTCCGATTAAAAATGACCCAGTTGCGAATGATGCCGCGTTGGAAAAGGTGCGTGCCGACAAAATTCGTGAAGCCACTGACGGACATGATGGAACGTGGGTGGCGCATCCGGGCTTGGTTCCCATTGCAATGGCGATTTTCAATGAAAAAATGCCGGCAGCGCATCAAAAAGACAAAATGCGCGAGGATGTGCATGTTACTGCGATAGATTTATTGACCGTGCCGACAGGAAATATTACTGAGGCGGGTTTGCGTAATAATGTGAGTGCTGCACTGCACTATTTGGCTTCGTGGCTCAATGGTAGCGGGTGCGTACCGATTAATAATTTGATGGAAGATGCGGCAACGGCGGAAATTGCTCGGGCACAATTGTGGCAATGGGTGCGTTATCCAAAAGGAGTTTTGAGCGATGGACGTAAAGTGACAGTGGCATTGGTGAAGCAGATTGTACAGGAAGAATTGCAAAAAATTCAAGCACAATCTGAAACTTACGCAGAAGGGAATTATCCGCTTGCAGCACAGTTGTTTGAACGGATTACGACCGAAGAGAAGTTTGAAGATTTTTTAACCTCTGTTGCTTATGAATATTTGCCATAATCTAAATGGCTGAATGGAATTAAAATGCTCTGTTGGCGTTGAATATTTGTCAACACCGCCGAGTCTATGGGTTTTAAACCAGTGTTAAATTTTGCCGAATCGTTTTTTTGTAAAAATAATCCCACACTTAAACTTGAAGCAAGGAGTACCAACGAATGATGTCACGCGCAGAGCAAATCGCTGCTTTAGAAAAAGATTGGAAAGAAAATCCCCGTTGGAAAGGTGTTACGCGTCCTTACAAAGCCGAAGATGTAGTACGTTTGCGTGGTTCAGTGCAGCCTGAATATACCTTTGCGCGCATTGGTGCAGAAAAACTTTGGCACTTAGTGAATACTGAAGATTTCGTGCCTTGTTTGGGCGCGCTCACGGGCGGTCAGGCGGTACAACAAGTTAAAGCAGGCGTTAAAGCTATTTATTTATCAGGTTGGCAGGTGGCAGCGGATAATAATACTTATTTCGCAATGTATCCGGATCAATCACTTTACCCCGTCGATTCTGTGCCGCGCGTGGTAGAACGCATTATTAACGCAATGCAGCGCGCAGATCAGATACAATGGATGGAAGGCAAGGGCAACGTGGACTTTTTCGCACCGATTGTTGCCGATGCTGAAGCTGGGTTCGGTGGCGTATTAAACGCTTATGAATTGATGAAGGCAATGATTCGGGCGGGTGCAAGTGGCGTACACTTTGAAGATCAATTGGCTTCTGCGAAGAAATGTGGTCACATGGGTGGCAAAGTATTAGTTTCGACCCGCGAAGCAGTGCAAAAATTGATTTCAGCCCGTTTAGCCGCAGATGTGTGTGGCGTTCCCACCATCGTTCTGGCGCGTACGGATGCCAATGCTGCGAACTTGTTGACCACAGATATTGACGAAAATGACAAGCCTTTCTTGACAGGAAAATGCACGGAAGAAGGTTTTTACGAAGTAAAGGCGGGTATTGACCAAGCCATTTCACGAGGTTTAGCGTATGCTCCCTACTCTGACTTACTCTGGTGTGAAACCGCACACCCAGACCTTGAAGAAGCCAAAACTTTTGCAGAAGCAATTAAGAAGGAATACCCAGAACAACTCTTGGCATACAACTGTTCGCCGTCCTTCAATTGGAAAAAGAACTTAGACGATGCAACTATCGCGAAGTTCCAAAAAGAATTGGGTGCGATGGGTTACAAGTATCAATTCATCACCTTAGCCGGTATTCACAACATGTGGTACAACATGTTTGACTTGGCAAAACATTATGTCGAGAAAGGCATGACGGCGTATGTCGAAGAAGTTCAAGAGAAAGAATTTGCAGCACGTTCAAGAGGTTACACCTTCGTCAGCCACCAACAAGAAGTCGGTACCGGCTACTTTGACGACGTGACCACAGTGATTCAAGGTGGACATTCTTCAGTGACTGCATTGACCGGTTCAACGGAAGAAGAACAATTTCATTAATATTTTTGTAGTAAATCAGTAAGTTAGTCGAAGCATGAAAAGTTATGTACCAATGTTTGTTTTGAAGTTACAATTCCCGCCGCCACACCTTAACGAAAATTAGCGTGTGGAATCTCCAGCAGTGGTTGTTCTCGAAAAATTGGTGTATCGACATTGTGGTAGTGAACAGTCGCGAGTGTA
>DYNO01000026.1:18215-24042 GCA_020721025.1 Thiomargarita sp.
CAGAATAAAGTCAACAATATCTCTGAATAACTTATCGCAACTGTTGCAAAGTTTGGATGAAACAGTTGCACATCGTTTTGTTTTATTATAATATACGTTCATACGAATATATGTATCAATCAATCTCTCCCTCCCAATTTTTTCAAGCTCTTGCCGATGAAACGCGACTGCGCTGTATGGTTTTACTGCAACAACATGGAGAACTTTGCGTGTGCGAATTGACCTACGCGTTGGACGTGTCACAACCCAAGATTTCTCGACACTTAGCGCATTTGAAAGCGGCGGGCGTGGTGCGAGATCGGCGGCAAGGGGTCTGGATATTTTACACCGTGCGTCCACAATTACCTGACTGGATGGCGACTATCATTCGTAACACAACTCAGCAGTTACGTGAACAATCACCATTTACTGAAGATAATCAACGCTTAAATCAGATGACTCAACGTCCCAACGAGCTCAACTGTGATACTTCATTGCTAATAATTAAGGAAAAATCATGAGTTTACAATGCGAAGCTACCGCTAAACAATTAAACGGCGATCCCTTGGGATTTTTTGGGCGTTATTTGAGCGTATGGGTTGCACTCTGTATTGCACTTGGTATCGCGTTAGGTGCGACGTTACCGCAGCTTTTTGTCTGGATCAGTCACATTGAAATTGCACATATTAATCTGGTCGTCGCAGTATTAATCTGGGCAATGATTTATCCGATGATGGTCAATGTTGATTTTAACTCATTGAAACATATCGGAGAACGTCCCAAGGGCTTGATAATTACCTCCGTTACCAATTGGCTGATTAAACCATTCACGATGGCAGGATTAGGATGGCTATTTTTTGAAATATTTTTCCGCGACCTCATCGACCCCGCCACCGCGAAAGAATACATTGCCGGCTTGATTTTATTGGGTGCAGCACCGTGTACCGCGATGGTTTTCGTGTGGAGTCAATTAACTCGTGGCGATGCGACTTATACCCTAGTACAAGTGTCATTAAACGATGTCATCATGATTTTCGCCTACGCTCCGATAGTCGCCTTTCTGATGGGAATCAATAACGTACCTGTACCATGGCAAACATTGTTGCTTTCTGTCGTCCTCTACGTGGTGATTCCCTTGGTGGTGGGATATTTCACTCGGATACAATTACTCAAACGCGGCGATGAACAACAAGTCACTGAATTTACAGAGCGTTTAAAACCTTGGACGATTTTGGGTCTGTTACTGACAGTTGTACTATTATTCGGCTTTCAAGGGCAAACGATTCTTAAACAACCGATTGTGATTCTTTTAATCGCAATTCCGTTGATTATTCAAAGCGTTGGTGTTGCAGCTTTCGCATATTTTTGGGCGTATCAGTGGCGCGTCCCCATTGAAATTGCAGCCCCAGTTGCCTTGATTGGCTCATCGAATTTTTTTGAATTGGCAGTGGCGGTGGCGATCAGTCTCTTTGGCTTGCAATCTGGCGCAGCATTGGCAACGGTTGTCGGTGTATTGGTCGAAGTTCCCGTGATGTTATTGGTGGTGTATGTCGTCAATCGGACACGGCATTGGTTTGCTTGGAAATAGTCTGAATCAGGATGTTTAAATGGATGAAATTCTCAAAGAACTTCTAAATTCTGCCAATCTTCCTGATCGTGGAGAACTTACTAAAGCAGGTCGTGCGCTACAAAAACATGGTGAAAGAGCGGGTAGCCTATTTCCAAAACCACAAGGTAATCCACAAACAATTAATCGACAAGCAGCGGAATTAATAGAAACTATCCTGAAAAATTCCCAAAGTATCATGATTCAACGTTACCATGCTCGTTTTGGTAATATTACTGAAATTTATGCACCCAATGGGCAAGGAATCCGTTACAATTCTCAAAATCATTTTATTGGATTTATTGAAAAAGGAAACTTATCATGATGACAGTGACTATTGCCAGTGTGCCAGACCGCGAAAAATTGGTTGCCGAACTTTGGTATGAACAGGAATTATGGGGAGAGATTTCTCAAGACACCGGTGAATTGGTACTTGAAATTTACCCAAATTCTACCTCGCGTTTCCGTCAACTCAAGTGTGAGGATTTAATTCACGCCATGCAACAAGCAGAAAACAAGTTACTGGGCAAATGAGGATAAATCTGAAAAGTAGTCGTTGCCGTTATTCTGAAAATTCTAAAATTCTGGAAATTCTGATTCAGACAATTTATAAATTAGGAGTTTCCTTATGTTTGAACAACTTGCAGACTTCATTATTTATCAAATTCTTAACCTGTCGCCCCACAGCAAAATCGCCGAAACCGCGCACTTTTTTGTCATGGACGTGTCGAAAATCTTTGTTATGCTCGTCATCGTCGTCTATGTCATGGGCTTATTTCGCAGTGTGTTGCGACCAGAAACCGTGCGTGAATACCTGCGCGGACGTTCCAAAACCCTTGCACGCATCTTGGCAATCCTGTTGGGCGCGGTCACGCCGTTTTGTTCCTGCTCATCTGTGCCATTATTCATTGGCTTTGTCGAAGCGGGGATTCCGTTGGGAGTCACTTTTTCATTCCTCATCGCCAGCCCCATGATCAACGAAGTCGCCGTAGTGATGTTAATCGGTATTGTCGGATGGCAACTCACGGCATTGTATGTTTTCTCAGGTTTAACCGTCGCTTACGTTGGAGGCGTGGTCATGGAACGCTTTCACCCGGAACGCTGGGTCGAACCCTACGTGTGGAAAATTCAGATGGGAAAAATCGCCCAACTTCAAATAGATAACTCATGGCGCGGCAGACATCAATTCGCATGGCATGAAGTCAAAGATATTGTTGGACGTATTTGGCTATGGGTACTCATCGGCGTGGGTGTGGGGGCATTGTTTCACGGCTATTTCCCGCAACAATGGGTAGAAAGTTTGGCAGGCGAGAACAGTTTTCTTTCCGTGCCGCTGGCTGTTTTAATCGGCGTTCCGTTATATTCCAGTGCGATAGGCGTGATTCCCCTTGCCGAAGCGATGTTGAACAAGGGCGTACCCGTTGGAACAACCTTAGCTTTGATGATGAGCATTGCCGCGATTTCGCTCCCGGAGTTATTAATTTTACGCAAAGTGATTCGTTGGCAAGGACTCGCCCTTTTTGTCGCTGTGTTAGCCGTTGCCATCACTTGTGTCGGTTGGCTATTTAATTTACTTTACTGAGAAATTTTATGAAACATATCAAAGTATTGGGTTCAGGATGTGCCAATTGTAAAGCCACTTATGCCCGCATCGAAAAAGCTGCTCAAGATCAAGGTGTTGTGGTGGAAATGGAAAAAATTGAGGACATGGCGCAAATTATGGCTCATGGCGTAATGTCCACTCCCGCAGTAATTATTGATGACAAATTGGTACATGCTGGCGGAATTCCCGATAAACAGAAAATCGACAGTTGGTTCATCTAAGGAAATAATATGAAAAAACAAAAAGTTCTCTTCGTTTGCATTCACAACAGTGCGCGCAGTCAGATGGCGGAAGCATGGGTGAATCATTTGTGTGGTCATTGCATGGAAGCAGAAAGCGCAGGTTTAGAGCCGGGCGTGCTTAATCCGTTGGTTGTCAAGGCGATGCAAGAGGTCGGCATAGATATTTCGCATAAACAGACCCGTGGCGTATTTGACATCGTGAAATCAGGACAGTTATTCAGCTACGTTATCACAGTTTGCGACGAAGCGAGTGCAGAAAGATGTCCCATTTTCGTCGGCATAACTCAACGATTACATTGGAGTTTTCCTGATCCTTCTGTACTCAGTGGCACGGAAGAGGAAAAAATGGTCGAAGTACGCAAAATTCGTGATTTAATCAAGGTACAGATTGAGACGTGGTGCAATACGGTTTGTGCGGGATAATTGTGATAAAGTGGGTGACAATAAACTGTTGCCCACGTAGATTTTTGCAAAGTTTAGGCTCATTACCAAGTTCAACGTGGTAATATTTTGTTTTTCAAGCTCTGCTTGACGATTTTAACATCATGAAGCAGAGTTTCTCGGCAGGAATTAAACCCAACTCAAAGATTTTTGATCTTCTGATGTTGGGCTTTGCAGTGAACATTTTATTTGCAAGTGGTTTTATTTTCACTACTTGTAATAATTAACCCGCTGTCATCAAATGTATCGACACGAATATCAGTACATGCTTGATTACCTACATTATACTGTTTAATTGGGGTGAGCATCATGCGTTGTTTCACACTGCCTAAATCTAAATCAAACGTGAAATTGCCAGAATGTTGCTGCATTTGTACACTGTAAACAGCAACTTGCGCTCCACTGAACGCAGAGACAATCGGTACTAAAACGCAAGGAACACTGAATGAACCTGTCGCAGGCTTGTATTCAGCAGCACAACTGTCACTTGAGGCGGATGAAGTTGTTGTAACAGGAGTCGTTGGTACAGTTGGTGTTGTAGGCGTAGTGGGAGTTGTTGTTGAGTTACCGCCCTTCAGTGTGATTTCATATCAGTGAAAAATTGAAACTTATTCGTCACATCAAACAATGGTCACAAGAAGAAGTGGCGCATCGTTTGAATATTTCACCGAGCACTTATGGAAGTATGGAACGAGGAGAAACCAAATTATCATTGGAACGCTTGAAAGAATTAGCAAAAGTTTTTGAGATGGATTTAGCACAACTCTTAGATTCTAGTGAGAAAAATATTTTTAACTTCGGAAGCATTGAGGGGGATCATTGTCAAAATTGGTGCGATCATACACAATCAGAACAATTTATTGAATTAAAACATGAAGTGGAAAAATTACGTTTATTATTGCAAGAGCGGGAAAAAGAAGTTACCTATCTGAAGCGAATTATTGAATTATCACAAAATCAGAATCAAAAACCAAGTTAGATTGTGAGTTATGTTTTAGACACGGATAGCATCATAATGAAAAAAATAATATGAATCGGTTAGCAAATGAATATGAACAAGATTTTTATCAATGGACACAACATAACGCGCAATTGTTGCGTGAGGGGAAACTGACGGAGATTGATATACTACACATCGCGGAGGAATTAGAAAGTATGGGCAAACGGGATAGACGCGAATTGGTTAGCCGCTTAACCGTGTTGCTTGCTCATCTCCTCAAGTGGCAATTTCAACCTCATTTTCGCTCCAAAAGTTGGCAATTCACGCTACGGGAGCAACGAACTCAAATTGCAAAGTTATTGAAAGATAGCCCAAGTTTAAAAAAATATTTACATGAAGAAGGTATGTTAGAAGCCTATCCTGACGCGTTAGAAATGGCTAGCGATGAAACAGGATTGTTAGTTTCCGCCTTTCCAGAAAGATGTCCCTATTCCATTGAACAATTGTTAGACAAAATCTTCTATCCGTAAACGCACTTTTAAAAAACCGTTACGATTATGCAAGTCAGTGAAAAATTGAAACTTATTCGTCACATCAAACAATGGTCACAAGAAGAAGTGGCGCATCGTTTGAATATTTCACCGAGCACTTATGGAAGTATGGAACGAGGAGAAACCAAATTATCGTTGGAACGTTTGACAGCGTTGGCGAAAGTTTTTGAGATTGATTTAGCGCAACTATTAGATTCTAGTGAGAAAAATATTTTTAACTTTGGAAGCATTGAGAGGTATCATTGTCAAAATTGGTGCGATCATACACAATCAGAACAACTTATTGAATTAAAACATGAAGTAGAAAAATTACGTTTATTGTTGCAAGAGCGAGAAAAAGAAGTTGCCTATCTGAAGCAAATTATTGAATTATCACAAAATCAGAATCAAAAAACAAGTTAGATTGTTTATTATAGAACCGATTTGACATTTTTATAGATATGTTATACTGTGCTGGTGAAGATA
>DYNO01000027.1 GCA_020721025.1 Thiomargarita sp.
AAGGTGTATTTTGACTCCCTCTATTATCTCACCTTTTAACAACTCAATGTACTAGGACAAGTGCACGGTACCTAGACAACGCTCCATTAATAATCATTTCCTGCTGCTATTTCTGCGTCATGGTATGGTCGGATTTCTCGGATTACTGCTGGTTTTTATCATCATGATGCTGCGGCTCTTCTTCCATTCCATGTTAAAATAGGTTGTTTACCCCTTAGACAGTGGCTTTGGTTTCACCCTCTTTGCCATTTACATTGTGATATTTTGGTCTATTGTAACTGTGTGGATGGGGCAACAAACCTTACCGTTTCTATTCCTGATTACCGGCTGGGCAGATGGTTACTTGCGATTTGGGCGAGAAAATGAACATTTACAAACAGTTACCTCGCAAAACCTGACACCCCAACCAAGTTTCCGGTTCAAGCGGGTTCTTTCATCGCAATACAACGGACAGTTTTTCAATTTCTTCAATCAAATCTGCTCGTTGCAAATATTGAATGAGTTTGTACATTGAAACCCAATTTTGAAACTGTCCGAACAATTGTCATGATTTTTCAAGATGGAAACTTTATTTACCGATCCTAAAAAGTTAATAAACATTAACACGAGATGTGCGAATGATTCCACTTTGTTCACGTCGTCAACACAACTGCTTGATTGCTCAAGTCTTAGACCTGCTTCCACCAGTTAGTTTTCCTACGTGCATTTAGAGTCCCGCCGGATCGTGTCGTGAACTTTACAACTTAAACAAACCTAATCTGTTGTTAAATCATGGGACTCCGTTTGTAAACAAGGTCTTTGTAGGCTTGGTTCTCGCCGTAAAACGCTTTGATTTTTTAAACGTAGTTCATAACAACATGCTTAACCCTTAGAATACAATCTATTGTAATCCGTAATTGTAATCCGTAACCGACGACTGTTTGCACAGACAAAATTTCATCATGTAATTATTAATAAGTGCTCCGTCCTGTAGAGTTTTGTTATGAAAGCAAGTGATAGCAATCGATTCCATCTCAATTCAATAACGCCATCAACCAATAACCAATTGATTTATCAAATATTTTATGTTTGTTCAATCAGGAATCGTTATTTTCACCACGCTAAATAGCACTGATTTCTGTTGAGCGTGATTGATGTTTTTCATGCTACAATCATAAAAAATTATGGTTCGATCTTGTCGAATCGCATGTCTCAGTAATAGACTATAAAGTTTTGCGCCGTCCGTTACCAAAAAACCTTTAACTTATGCAAAGAAGGAATCTCATCATGTCGATTGAAGTCAAAGTGCCCGTTCTCGCAGAATCCGTCCCTGAGGCGAGTTTATTGAACTGGTACAAACAACCGGGGGATTTAGTCAAAGAAGGGGATAAACTGGTTGATGTGGAAACAGATAAGGTTGTATTGGAAGTGGTTGCTCCCAAAAGTGGCATGATCATAGAGATTTTGAGACGAGAAGGTGAAAAAGTGAGTAGCGAAGAAGTCATTGCGAAAATAGATGAAACCGCGGTCGCTGCTGTTGCCAAACCGGTGGAAGCCCCGACACCTTCGGCACCGAGTTCGGTTGAACCTAAAACCAGTCCAGCCGTGCGTAAAATTGCAGCGGAACAAGGGGTTGATCCCGCAACAGTTCCCCATGCCGGCGACCGAGTCACTAAGGCAGATATGTTAAAGGTAGAGAGTGCAAAAGCGGCAAAACCTGCCATGCCTGCCATCGCTCTGAATACCGAAGGTCGTCAAGAACAACGTGTGCCAATGACTCGCCTACGCAAACGGGTATCAGAACGGTTATTGCAAGCCCAACAAGAACATGCGATTTTAACGACTTTCAACGAAATCAACATGAAACCCGTGATGGATTTGCGGGCGAAGTATAAAGATATTTTTGAAAAACAACATAATGCACGTTTAGGCTTCATGTCGTTCTTTGTGAAAGCCGCCGTGCAAAGTCTGCAAAAGTTCCCCATTATTAACGCCTCAACTGAAGGGGATGACATCATTTATCATGGCTATTATGATGTCGGAATTGCCGTCAGTTCTCCGCGTGGTTTAGTCGTACCCATTTTACGCAACGCCGATGCCCTCACTTTTGCCGAAGTTGAAAAAGGCATTGCGGATTTTGGCAAACGGGCTAAAAATGAGCAACTGACCATTGAAGATTTGACTGGCGGTACTTTCAGCATTACCAACGGTGGAATTTTCGGCTCAATGATGTCCACCCCTATTTTAAATCCGCCTCAAAGTGCCATTTTAGGAATGCACAATATCGTAGATCGCGCGTGGGTTGAAAACGGTCAAGTGGTGGTGCGTCCAGTGATGTACGTCGCATTGTCGTATGACCATCGGATTATTGACGGGAGTGATGCAGTCAGTTTCTTATTTAATATCAAGAGTTTGATTGAAGACCCCGCCCGTTTATTATTAGAAATATAACTGAATACCAAATGATCATGTGCTATTCTGTTGGTGAATTTCATAGCGCATGATCGTTCTAAAAAATTATGTTAAATTGGCATCGTTTGTTCGGAATTGGCTTGACAGATTTATTTACCGGAACGGGTTATATTGTTGAATTAGAAAGAGATTTATCTATTCAGCAACAATTTTTAGATGTGATAATCATCGAACAGGCACAACGTGGTATTGCGACCCATTTGCCGGATGGTTTAGAGAATTTAGCGAAACATAACTTACTGACATATAAATCATTACGAGAATCATTAGACAGTTGGGCAATTGATGAATTAATTGGTCACTATGTCAACTATCGTAAGCAAATCAGTGAGAAACGCTATCCAGTGGCTGATTTCAAGCTCTACGCAGTCAGCACCCGTTTTCCGCATAAGCTGGCAAAAGAAGTGAGTTTGCGTAAAATTCGTCCGGGCGTTTATGAAACTCAGTGGGGAACGTACACTATTCATGTACTGGTGTTGAATCAATTCGCAAAGACAGAAAAAAATGCGTTTTGGCAATTATTCAGTGCGAACATGGAAAAAGTGAAATTTGGGCGGAATCATTATCAATTTAAACAACGTGATGTATCGACATTTGTGAATCAATTATTTAATTATTACCATGTGGAGGGATTTAATATGCCTTACACTGTAGAAGACTATGTGCGCGATGTCACCAAATCCTATCTTCCTCATCTGACTCTCGAAGAACGGTTAGAAGGATTGCCTACTGAGCAGATTTTGCAACAGATTCCGCTTGAACAAAGAATCGCAGGATTATCATCAGAACAGCGGTTGCAAGGATTATCGGAGCAGGAACTTCAAGAATTGTCGATTTATTTATCTCAGATGAAAAGAAGCAGACAATAGCATGTTACATTAGAATCAACTGTTTGGGAATTGTCGAAGTTGCTTCGCCACATTGTGCTATCCACAGCATCTTTTCATGTTTTCAACCACCATCAGAATTAAATATATCAAGAGGATACATATAAAATGGCAGATTACAACGTCATTGTTATCGGTGCAGGACCCGCAGGTTATGTGGCAGCGATTCGGTGCGCTCAATTGGGGATGAAGACCGCCTGCATCGAAAAATGGACGAATGACAGCGGAAAACAAATTTTGGGCGGTACGTGCTTGAATGTTGGATGTATTCCATCTAAAGCCCTGCTTGATTCCTCCCATCACTACTATTTCATGAAGAAACATGCGGCGGAACACGGCATTTTGTTTGACAATTTACACGCTGATGTTGCGGCAATGCAAAAACGCAAGGGTGAAGTGGTGACAGCACTGACACAAGGAATTGCCGGTTTATTCAAGAAAAACAAGATTGATTCTGTCGAAGGTCTCGCCAAATTGTTGCCGGGCAAACAGATTGAAATCACCGCGTATGATGGCAGTAAAAAAACTTTGAGTGCTGACAATATCATCATTGCCACCGGTTCTATCCCAGTCACCATTCCCCCTGCTCAAGTCGATAATCAGTATATTCTTGATTCTACAGGCGCGTTAGCGATTGATGCGGTGCCTGCTAAATTGGGCGTGATTGGCGCGGGGGCGATTGGCTTGGAATTGGGCAGCGTGTGGTGTCGGTTGGGCAGTCAAGTCACTGTTTTAGAAGCCTTACCAGATTTCTTGGCGGTAGCAGATCGGAAAATTGCAGCCGCAGCGCAGAAAGAATTGAAAACACAAGGCTTAGACATCCGTTTGAGTGCGAAAGTCACTGGAACTGAAATTAAAGACGGTCAAGTCGTTGTGAATTATGAAGATAAAAACGGCGCGCAACAAATTATCGTCAATAAACTCATCGTCGCGGTGGGGCGGAAACCGTTTAGCGAAGGCTTGGGCGCGGCGGAAATTGGGATTAAAATCAATGAACGCGGCTTTATTGAAGTCGATGCGAACCGTCAAACTGCGGTGCCGGGCATTTATGCCATTGGCGATGTCATCGGCGGGCCCATGTTGGCGCACAAAGGTTCGGAAGAAGGCGTGATGGTGGCGGAACGGCTCGCGGGGCAAAAAAGCGAAATGCACTACGATATCATGCCTTGGGTGATTTATACCCATCCTGAAGTGGCGTGGGTCGGCAAGACAGAGCAACAATTGAAAGCGGAAGGGGTGGAATATAACGTGGGGCAATTCCCATTTATGGCGAGTGGGCGGGCGCGGGCGCATGGCGATACCAGTGGCATGATTCGCTTGCTTGCCGACAAGAAAACGGATCAAATTCTCGGCGTGCATATTTTTGGAATTTCTGCATCGGAATTGTTGGCGGAAGCGGTGTTGGCGATGGAATGTCAGGCAAGTAGTGAAGATTTAGCCCGCACCATTCACGCACATCCCACGTTAGCAGAAGCGATGCACGAAGCGGCTTTAGGGGCAGATGGGCGGATGATTCACGCGTAACTGTTTGAAATTTAACCTCTCGCGTAGCGTGTCGTCTATCCTACGCGGGCTGTCTGATGTCTAAGTCAGCGAGAGTAGGGTGCATAAACGCAGTGTCATGCACCAAAGATATTAAAAATATTTGAAGGTATGTGACGCTTTGCTTATAGACCCTACTCTCGCTATCAAAAATGTTGGAATAAGGAATCTACCGGGCTTAATCACTTTGCTTTGCGTTCCAACTGAGTAATTCAATGATTGCCGCGGCAGCTTGTTCATTGGCAGAACATCGTAATTGTTGATGTAATTCCATAAAACGCTGTTCTAACACCAAAATTTTTTCCGGATGCGTCAGCCACGATAAAACAGCTTCTCCCAATAATTGAGGGATCACCTGATGTTGCAGAAATTCTGGCACTAACGGCGCGTTCGCCAATAAATTCGGCAAACTGACGTAACGTACATAGACCAAACGCCTTGCCAATTGATAAGTTAGCTCCGCCACTCGATATGCCACCACCATCGGACGTTTTAATAACATTGCTTCCAACGTTGCTGTTCCTGAAGCCATCAATACCACATCCGCCGCCGCCATTGCCTCATGCGATTGTCCATGAAACAGCGTTAACGGTAATTGTGGAAATTGTACCAATTGTTGTGAAATAATCTGTTGTAATGTTTCATTGGCAGCGGGGAGCAGAAAATGCAAGTTTTGCCGTTGTTGAGTCAGCCACACTGCGGTTTGTAGAAACGGTAATAATAACTTTTCGACTTCTTGCGCCCGACTGCCCGGTAATAAAGCAATATAAGTTTTATCAATGGGTAGCTGCAACTGTTGCCGAATTTGCTGCTTATCAACCTGCCAAGGAATATGATCAGCTAGGGGATGTCCAACGAATTTTACCGGAATGTGATGCTGAGTATAAAAATCTGCTTCAAATGGCAATAAAGTCAACATGATATCGCAAGCCTGAGCAATTTTTTTCACGCGATAACGTCGCCATGCCCAGACCGAAGGACTGACATAATGTGCGGTAGGAATTCCTGATTTTCTCAATACCTGTTCCAGTCCTAAATTGAAATCCGGGGCATCAATTCCTATAAAAATATCAGGGGGATGATCTAAAAAATGCTGTTGCAAATGATGATGACAACGTTTTAAAGTACGATAATGTTTCAATACTTCGACCAAGCCCATGACAGATAACGTTTCTAACGGATAAAAACTGTCAAATCCTGTTTCCAACATTGCCTGACCTCCAATGCCTTCAAATATCGCATCAGGAAAATAAACTTGCAATGCTTGAATCAATCCCGCTCCGAGTAGATCGCCAGAAATTTCTCCAGCAATCATACCGATGCGTAATTTTTGATGTATCTGGGTTTTCACATGGACTCATTTCAGCGTTGGATTAAAATGAAATTATCGGTTTCAATACTGTCAGCTATCACTATGATAAATCAACGATTATTGAGCTGATGAGCAACTTATTTTACAATTTTACGCAATTATCGACACTGCGTCCATAAAAAGTTTTTTTCTTCCTGATTGAGTGGCTCAACTCCGATAGATAACTTGGTCAATACATCATTACAATTACAAGTTTTACACACCACAGGTTCAAGTGGCTTGGGCGCGACAGGCAACGGTTTGGCTTTCTCAGGCACCGCTTCCTTTTTCTTGATAACTTGTTGGTTTAACGACGTTTTTGGTGCGGGAGTCTTGGCAACCACCGGTTTAATCACGGGTTGAGTTTGCACTGCTGAACTGTGGGCATGGGTATTTTGAGCTTGCTTGAGTTTGCGCCGTAATTCATTGAGTCCATTAATTTTTGGATTCACTTGTTCTAAACGAGTTAAAAAGGTCGCCGCTTTTTCTAACTCTTTGTCTTCTAAAGCGGTTTCAATCAAACTACGATACCGAGTTTCGATGGCTTGAATTCCTGCCAATGCTTCAGAATTTTTAGCTTCTATTTCAAGAACTTGTTGGTAACATTCAAAAGCCGAGCCTGTTTTACCCAACATTAAACGATCTGCTGCCAGATGTTCTTTACATTCAGTGAGTAACGTAGTTACATTCGTAGGTTGTGCGGTGGGGGGGAGCAAGGTAAACGAGCCAATTATTTCGCCGGTCGTGTTATGTGATTTATCGGTTGCGGTAAAAAGATAAGTGTAATTGCCCGGTTGCCAATCGACCGTTGAAAAAGACGCATGTAATTTGTAATGCGTGCCGCTTGCTACCCACGTTTCTTGTACGGTACTGGAACTCACCGCAAAAGTGATTTTGTCTAAGTCTTTGTTATCCGTCGCTTCTAGTGAATAGCTAATTATATCGCCTATCGTATAACTTTTTGCGATCTCTTTGTAGTTCAGTGATGGTGGTACTTTGTCAATCTCACCTAAGATAAAGTTACTTTTACCGATAGACAAATTGCCACTGGAATCAGCAACTTTGAGCGTATATTCATAAGTTCCTACTTGCCATCCTGCCGTAGAAAATGAAGATTGTTGACGACTGCTACGATTGCTGGTGTGCCAAATTTGTTTGACTAAGCCATTTTCAATCGTAAATTCAATATTTTGCAACGCTCGATCATCGGATGCTTCTATCGAAAAATTGATGCTGTCCCCCAGATGATAATCTTGAAAAATCCCGACAATCTTCCCCAGCGGTGCCGTTTTGTCTAGCCCTTCCAAAAAGAAAGTTCCTGATTTTTCAAAGCGATTACCGGTGGCATCTTCCGCAGTTACAATGTAGGTATATTCTCGATTAACCGCCCAATTGCTCGTGACTATATTGCCTTGTTGTACATGCGTTTTATCATGAACTTGCCATTTTTCATGAAGTTGGCTGTCTTTGATCTCAAGAGAGACTTGTTTTAAATTTCGGTCATCACTGCAAGCAATGCGGTAGGGAATCGTTTCGCCTTCGTTATAATGTGGATTAATTTTGGTCACTTCAACCGTCGGTTGCACGATATCACGCTTTTGTAAGTCAAAAACTCCTGTCATCGTGTATGATTTGCCGTTGCGTGCTATCACTGTAACTAAATAGGTGTATTGCGTGGTTTCCCAGCCGATAGTAGAAAAATTACCTTGTTTTTTACGCATTAGCGGGGTGACTTCCCATGATTCTTTTACTGGAGAATTTCGCACGGCAAATGTAATATTCTTTGGGCGATCTTCTTCATTCCATTCAATAGCATACTCAATGGTGTCTCCCTCAGTATATTCTGGATGAAGCAATACTTTCACCTGCTCCGTTTGAGCGGCATACCACAGCCCTGTTCCTGCCAATATGATAGATAGAGTCAGAAATGACCATAAAACATAGTGTTGCATCGAGATCGCAGGCTTGCTGGTGGTCAGGATAGATTTGCGAATAAGAATGGTATCACGATTTGACGACATAACGGATATTTAGAGTGTGTGATTAGAAAGTATCATTTTCTCAAAATGTGCATGATGTTGCAAACATGATTTAAGTCATATTTTCGCCATTTTTTCGCCATTTTTTTTGAAAAATTTATTTTAGCCTCTGTTTTTATATAAAAATACTTAATTCGCTATCTGTTAAAAATATTATTTGGCTTAATTATTCAGTGGGCTGTTCATCAATCTTTCGGATAGTTTTTTGTAATTTTTGTAAGATCAACCGGTTGAAAATATTGACGCAATTTGCCAACCGGTTGAAATATCAATAAAATTTTAAAGCTGTCCGATTTCGTGGCTTAGAATACGCCTAAATATTGCAAAATGCCTTCTGCTGCTTGTCTGCCCTCAAACACGGCTGTGACGACCAAATCGGAACCGCGCACCATGTCGCCGCCGGCAAATACTTTGGGATGTGTGGTTTGGAATGGATACGGGGAGCGTCCGCTGGCTTTGACCTGTCCATTTTCTGACAATGCGATGTTGAACTCTTGCAACCACGCGGCGGGGCTGGGACGAAATCCAAATGCAATAATTACTGCATCTGCGGGAATGGTTTCCTCACTGTCAGCAATTATTTTAGGCACGCGCCGTCCTCGTTCATCTGGTGGGCCCAATTCTGTCGTCACTACCTTGACGGCTTGAACTTTATCATCACCAATCACTGCAATTGGTTGACGATTAAATAAAAATTCGCCGCCTTCTTCCTTGGCATTGGCAACTTCGCGCCGCGAGCCGGGCATATTCGCCTCATCCCGCCGATAAACACAGGTGACACGAGCCGCGCCTTGACGCAATGCTGTTCGGGTACAATCCATTGCTGTATCGCCGCCTCCCAATACAACGACTTGTTTTCCCGCCAAATTAATAAACTCGCCGGGCGCGTATTCCCAACCTTCGACATGTTTGATGTTGCCAATCAGAAATGGGAGGGCTTTATACACACCGGGCAATGTTTCCCCTTCAAAACCACCTTCCATGAAAGTGTAAGTACCCATGCCCAAAAATACCGCATCGTATTGTTCAAGCAATTGTTGCAAGGAGATGTCTTTGCCGATCTCGGTATTTAATACAAATTCAATTCCCATGCCTTCAAACACTTGGCGACGGATGCGTAATACATCTTTTTCTAATTTAAATGAAGGAATTCCAAACGTTAGTAATCCACCGATCTCAGGATAACGGTCATAAACCACGGCTTTGACTCCATTACGCGCCAAAATATCGGCACATCCCAATCCCGCCGGACCTGCGCCAATAATGGCAACTTTTTTATCGGTCGCCACCACGCCAGACATATCCGGTCGCCACCCTTGTTTAAAGGCTTCATCGGTAATATATTTTTCAACCGAGCCAATGGTGACCGCGCCAAAACCATCATTGAGTGTACATGCCCCTTCACATAGTCGATCTTGCGGACAAACCCGTCCACAGATTTCTGGTAACGTATTGGTTTGATGCGATAATTCCGCGGCTTCAAGCAATTTACCTTCTTCAATTAATTTTAGCCAATTGGGAATAAAATTATGCACCGGGCATTTCCATTCACAATAGGGGTTGCCACATGCCAAACACCGATCAGCCTGACTGGCGGCACTGGTTTTATCAAATTGTCCGTAAACTTCTTTCCATGTATAAATTCTCAGACGTGCTTCAGTTTTTACAGGGTCAATGCGAGGTAAATCAATGAATTGGAAGTTATTGCTCATGAATTAATTACTCGAAGTAGTGGTCAATTGATGGGATTCGGCGACTCGTGGTTTGAAACTTCATTATCAATGATTTGGACGGTTTTAACATCCCATTTCTGTTTTAATCGGTTAGAAAAAGAAAGATTCTCAACCTATTGATTTTTATGATATTAATAAAACTGAGTTTGACCTAATTGATGATGTAAATTAAGAAAATGCGGAAGAGAAATTAACCCGTTGGTATAAATCATTTATCCGACGAGACTCACACAACATTTTTGTTGAAAATTTTAAAGTTGAATCGCTGAGAATTTAACAGATTGTGCCAAAATTTGCCGCCAGCAATCGTCAAAAATTTCCGTTCCTATAAAAATGAAATAGATTGATTAGATAACGGGTTAGTTGGCTCGCAAATGGGTAATCGGACGTTCTCCCGGAGGCGGTGTGATGGGGGGGGAAGGTATTAAAAATCCACTCAACATGTACAGAAAAAACAGCAACGCGATGACAAAGACCACAACATCACGCGTTGATTCGGGCTTCTCTATGGTAGTAAATTTCTCCGTCCACCCCTTAAACGATGGCGATTCAGCACTCGACAAACTCGCATGACGCAAAGCCGGTTTTTCCGCGGCTATTGTTTCAGCATGAGTAGTGAATAACGTCTTGTTGTATGCCTCGCGCTGTTCAGGATGAGATAAAATTCTAAATGCGACATTGATTTGATTTGCCTTTGCCTGCATTGCCTGATATGCGCCATGTTTTTCTACATCACTCAGTTTTTCAAATTCGTTATTTAGTTCTTTGGCTTTAACTTGAGCGGCTTGGGTAATTGTGGCTTGGTCTGCTTCTGGGCTGATGCCAAGGATTTCATAATAATTCATCTGTCATTACGCTTTTCAGTAATTACCAATTATCGACAGTTCTTGAAATTGTCACTTAAATTTCCATCTGCCAGCAAATCGCACAGGCTGACGCATTTCGATGAATTTATGCCATTCGTATAAATGTTTAGTTTATGATACAACTACCTACGCAAAACGAGACGAAAAAAACAAATTATACAAGATTATATCATAGATAACCTGTTCGACTTTATAAATTAATCATGGTCAATTGTTAGCAATTATTTTAATTTTCAATCAAAAAGTTACTACTGATTTGGCACAACTAAAATTATTAAATCCCACCCGTTCAATCAAAATTTACCCATAGCTACAGTGCTGTACAAAAAATTTCACTTTTCTACGCGCTTGCCTTGAAGATTTAAAACCATTATAGACATTTGCGCTAAAATACTTCCTATCGTCGTCCCTGTCCTATTCACCAGAGATTTTAAACGACAGGTTGGACAGTTTTAAAATTTCATTTTGATTTCAACTGGTTAATTTCGTAACCAATTACAAAAAACGGTCTGAACGATTGTTAAAACTACCTGAATTGATGATAACTGATTCATTTAACTCACCTGAACCCGACTCCAAAATTTACCGGTGCGACCGATGAGTAGCGAACCTTTGCAAATTACTAATAAAGATCAACGCCGTTTTACCATTCGCTTATTGAGAAAAGAAGAAAAACTGGGCGAGGATGAGCGATTGACTTACGATCAAGACGAACCGAGCTTGGAATTCTTCGATGCCAGCGGTTTTGATGAAGAAGATCAACAACATATCATGGGATATTACACCGGGGTGCGTTGTGTTATCAGTGAACTTTTTGTTGACATTCAGCAACGCAGTGACATCTTTAGTGAACAACTGTCATTTTTAAATATTTCTGAAGACAGTATTTTATCCATTCAGCTTTGGTTGTCGTACCAACTGACTGAAGAGGAAAAAATTTTTATTGAACCATTTTCTGATCTGCTACACAATAAAACCGCGATTCATCATCTTTGTGGTGGTTTTGAATTTGAGAGCGAGCCCGAAGCATCTCCAGAAGAAATCACATTGCCAGACCCCAATTCCGAAGAAGAAACCCGGCGAACCAATTTTGTGCAGCGGGAATTAGAAGAAGCAATTCGGGCATTAGATTTGGCAGAAGCGGCTGAAAATCAATGGAAAGAGGGAAATGTTGAGTTGCGCTTGCGTATTTTATCCGCCAAACGTCAAACCTTGAAAGCGATTGCGTTATTAAATAAACAAGTTGATGTGTGGTTAGATACCGAATAATCGTTTAACCGCGTCAAATTCATCAGAATTTTTAATTTTACCACGAGGAACCACACAGTTCAAATTCGATTAAAATGGCGTGATTGCAAAATTATCCCAATAAAACAAAAATTTCCCTGTTCTAAATTTCAACATGCCGCTCATGCCGCTTTGGAATGCCGTCCAGATGTGCCAGCGTCACGGTATGAATACCAAGTTTGGAAATTGATTGAAGGGCGGTATCACTCCTAAATAGTTCAACTTACGACAATTTAATAGTAACGCGTAGTAAAATTCATTTCATCCTTCCTATTCAAGTCTAAAAAAATATGTTACTACTTGATTTTTTCAAAAAAGAATCTGATGTACCCAAGGGTCCGATTATTTTTATGGGAATCCTGTCGGGTATCGCCAATAGCATTGTGTTAGGTGTGATTAACCAAGGAGCGCAAAAAGTTTCTAACAATGAAGAAGTAACACAACTCGCGTTTATCTTTCTGATATCTGTAGCATTATTTATCTACACGCGAAAATACTCTTTGTCCCAAGCCACGATTATGGTTGAGCAAGCCATTCGCCGAGTGCGCGTTCGGATCACCGATAAAATCCGTCGCACCGAATTGACTTTTGTCGAAAAGAATGACCGAGCCCAAATTTACACGTATTTAACCCAAGACACGAACTTGATTTCACAGTCCGGACTGACCGTTATCAGTGCGATTCAATCTGTGGTTGTGATTATTTTCTGCTCTATCTACGTGGCAATTTTATCCCCTGTGGGTTTTTTAATTATTGCTGTGGGTTTTACCGTAGCCGCGCTGTTATATTTATCCCATAGCAAGGCAATTTCTAAAGAAATTCATCTGTCTATTACGAAAGAAGCTGAATTTTTTGGCATTTTGAATCATGTGCTGGATGGTTTTAAAGAAATCCGTATTAATCGACGTAAAAGTGATGATGTGTTTCATTATGTTGAAAAAATCTCGGTCGAAACCGAACAAATTAAAATCAGCACCGGTTTAAAATTTGTCACCGATATCATGTTTTCACGGGTGTTTTCTAACTCATTGTTGGGAATTGTGGTATTTGTGATGCCACTTTTTAGCCCCACTCATGCCACGATTGTGATTAAAATTACGGCAACGGTATTGTTTTTAATCAGTCCGATTGAAGCAATTGTCGGTGCCATTCCCATGTTTGCCCGTGCCACCGCGTCCATTGAAAACATTACCAAATTAGAAGCCAGTCTTGATGAAGTGTTGCAGCAAAATCCGCACTCATCACAGATGGATGATCGGACGATTGAGGAAAATGTCGCTGAATTTGCTCGCTTTCAACGAATTCAATTTGAACAAATTAACTTTCAATACACCGATAAAACGGGGATGGCGACATTCAGGGTGGGCCCGATTGACCTGACGGTTGAGCGAGAGGAAATTTTGTTCATTGTTGGGGGCAACGGGAGCGGTAAATCGACTTTCTTGAAGTTATTGACGGGGTTATATTATCCTTTGTCGGGTTCGATTTCCATTGATGGCGAGGAACTTGATCGCACCAATTATCAAGCCCACCGGGAACTGTTCAGTATTATTTTCACCGATTTTCATTTATTCGACCGCTTGTATGGTCTGCAAAATGTGGATGATAAACGGGTAAAATCGTTGTTGCAGATGATGGAATTGGATAAAAAAACCAAGTATCTCAACGGACAGTTTTCACAACTGGATTTATCAACGGGGCAAAAAAAGCGACTGGCATTTATTGCCGCAGTGATGGAAGACAAACCGATTTATATTTTCGATGAATTGGCAGCCGACCAAGACCCGCAATTCAGAAAACATTTTTACGAAGAAATCCTGCCCGATTTGCGTCGTCAAGGAAAAACCATCATTGCCGTCACTCACGATGATTCTTATTTTCACTGTGCCGATAGGGTGCTGAAAATGGAATTGGGGCAATTGAAACCTTATCCAATCGTCAATGGTTAGAAAAACAGTCTCAACCTGTCGGATTTGAATCTGCTTTTTGAGCAGTGATTATTCTAGGACAACGCACTATGGCATTCTAAGTAATTATAAATCAGAGAGTTATTCTGCTTGAAAAATGGGTCGTTTATCGGTTAAAGTATCGCTTTTACGTCCCTAAAATTTTTTAATGGGTGCTTTCAACATTCCTAGCACAGCAATGAAGGTAAATGGATGAATATACACGAGTATCAAGCTAAAAAATTGTTGGCTGATTATGGTATCCCGGTACCCCCCGGACATTATGCCACCAGTTCCGCTAAAGCAGAAAAAGCCGCCAAAACGTTGGGTGGGGTTATGTGGATGATCAAGGCACAGGTTCATGCCGGGGGTCGCGGTAAAGCTGGCGGTGTGAAAAAAGCCGGTTCCATAGAAGAAGTTGTCATTTGCGCGCAAGAACTTATCGGTAAATCCCTAGTGACCCATCAAACGGGTTCGCGTGGTCAGCCGATTAATGGCGTATTGGTTGAAAGGGCGACAATGATCAGTCGGGAGTTATATTTAAGTTTTGTGGTAGATCGGGCGAAAAAACGAGTGACCGTGATTACTTCTACCGAAGGCGGTATGGACATTGAAGAAGTTGCCGCCAAAACGCCAGAAAAAATCGTGACTCGCGCCATCGATCCTATCGTAGGAATTCAAGGATATCAATGTCGTGAGATCGCGTTTGCCTTGGGCTTGGATGACAATCAACGCAAACAGATGACCGAAATTTTAAATGGCTTGTATCGGTTATTTATCGAAAAAGATTTAAGTTTGTTAGAAATCAACCCGCTGATCGTCACTCAAGACGGCGATTTGTTGGCTATCGATGCGAAAATCAATTTAGATGACAATGCGTTACATCGTCACACAGATTTAGCCGCACTTTACGATGCTTCTCAAGAAGATGCAAAAGAACACCGGGCGCGTGAATTTGACCTCAACTATGTCGCATTAGATGGCAATATCGCATGTATGGTGAATGGTGCGGGCTTGGCAATGGCGACCATGGACGTGGTGAAAATGCACGGGGGCGAACCTGCGAACTTTTTGGACGTGGGCGGTGGCACGACGACTGCGAAAGTGACTGCAGCGTTTAAATTAATTTTGTCTGATCCCAAAGTGCAAGCGATCTTGGTCAACATCTTCGGCGGTATTGTGAAATGCGACTTGATTGCCGAAGGGGTGATTACTGCAGTTCGACAAACGAGGACGAAATTACCGGTGATTGTTCGTTTGGAAGGAACACGGGTTGCCGAAGGCAGGGCGTTATTGCAGCAATACAGCAAGTTTGCCGTGATTACCGCCGATGATTTAGATGACGCAGCGAAGAAAGCCGTCGCAGCAGTGGGGAGCAAATAAATGAGCGTATTAGTCGATAGCAATACTAAAGTCATTTGTCAAGGTTTCACCGGTAAACAAGGCACATTCCATTCCGAACAAGCGATTGCTTATGGTACAAACTTGGTTGGTGGGGTGACTCCGGGACGGGGCGGCAGCGAACATTTGGACAGACCGGTGTTTAATACCGTGCGTGATGCAGTTGAATCAACCGGTGCCGATGCGACAATGATTTACGTGCCCGCGCCGTTTGCCGCCGATGCAATTTTGGAAGCGGCAGAAGGTGGCATTAAAATCATCGTGTGTATTACGGAAGGTATCCCCGTTTTAGACATGTTGAAAGTGAAAGCGGTGTTGACAGTACGTTATCCTGCTATCGTTTTGGTTGGGCCCAACTGCCCCGGCATCATCACTCCCGGCGCGTGCAAGATTGGCATTATGCCCGGTTACATTCACAAGCCCGGCAAGGTTGGTATTGTGTCTCGTTCTGGTACGTTGACGTATGAAGCGGTGAATCAAACGACGCTCAATGGTTTAGGGCAAAGTACATGTATCGGTATCGGTGGCGATCCAATTCATGGCTTAAACTTTGTGGAATGTTTAAAACTGTTCCAAAACGATCCACAAACAGAAGGCATCGTGATGGTCGGCGAAATTGGGGGCACGGCTGAAGAAGAAGCAGCCCAATTTATCAAAGCCAATGTCACAAAACCTGTGGTCGGTTACATCGCAGGGGTGACAGCTCCGCCGGGCAAACGCATGGGTCACGCAGGCGCAATTATCGCAGGTGGCAAGGGTACGGCAAAAGATAAACTTGCCGCGTTACAAGATGCAGGCGTTTCTACCGTGAACTCCCCTTCTGAAATTGGCAAGCGGATGTTGGAAAGATTGAGTTAATTTTGTTACAATACAAGCGTAGGGTGTATAAGCAGAGCATCATACATTTTTGTAAATTTGATAAATATTTGGTGCATGACACTGCGTTTATGCACCCTACGCTTGCTGCTGCGACGGGCACCACTAACTTTGTCATCCAGTTTTTGCCTACTGCTGTGGGTGTTAGCAATGGAACGGTCAGTATTGCCAACAATGACAGTCTCCACAATCCCTATACTTTTAGCATCACTGGCACGGGAGTCACTCTCAATCAAACGATTAGCTTCAGCGCGCCTGCAAGTGGAACATACAATGGCAGTGACTCACTCAGTGCAACCGCGACTTCCGGTTTAACAGTCACTTTTACCAGTCCCACAACGGGAGTTTGTACAGTCAGTGGTACGACAGTCAGTTACGTTGGCGTGGGAACATGTACCATCAATGCAGATCAAGCGGGTAATACCACTTACAATGCCGCGCCCCAAGTTTCTGACACAATTACCGTTGGTCAAGCCAATCAAACAGTGACTTTCAATGCGCTTCCTGCCAAAACTTACGGTGATGCCGCGTTTACAGTCAGTGCAACGGCTTCCTCTGGTTTATCAGTCAGTTTCAGTGCAACCGGTAATTGTAGTGTCTCAGGCAGCACTGTCACCATCAACGGCGCGGGCAGTTGTAGCGTCACAGCCACTCAAGCGGGCAATGCGAATTACAACTCTGCCAGCAGTTCGCAATCTTTCACCATTAATAAAGCCAATCAAACGCTTACATTCAGCGTCATCGCGGCAAAAACATATGGAGATGCGCCGTTTATCCCGCCTGCTTCCACGACTTCAGGTTTGGCAGCCACATTTACCGTTGATACCAACTGCACCCTTTCTGGCAGCACCGTGACTTTGACAGGCGCAGGAACATGTGGAATCACCGCCGCGCAAGCAGGAGATAGCAACTACAATGCAGCTTCTTCACTGTATCAAACGGTGACTATCAACAAAGCGAATCAAACGATTACCGGCTTCTCGCCCCCTGCCACTGGAACGTATCGCGGAACAGCCTCATTGACTGCGACAAACGGTAGCTCTACCAGTCCATTGGTTTTCAGCAGTGCCACAACCGGCGTGTGTACTGTCAGCGGTTCAACAGTCACTTATGTCGCACCCGGCAACTGCACGGTCAATGTGAATCAAGCCGCAGATGCCAACTACAATGCCGCGCCTCAAGTTTCTGGCGATATTACGGTCAATAAAGCGATTCTCACTGCGACTGCCAATGATAAAACGCGAGTCTATGGCGCGGCAAATCCAGCATTTGACTTGGCGTACAGCGGCTTTGTCAATTCAGAAGCCATTGGTGTAATTAACATCGTGCCCACAGCAAACAGTACCGCGATAAACACCACGCCGGCGGGAACTGCCACCATTACGTGCGCGGGGGGAACAGACGACAACTATACAATTAACTGCGTCAATGGCACTTTAACCATTACCAAAGCCGCATTGACCGCGACGGCGAATAATCAAACTCGGACGTATGGCGCGGCAAATCCAACGTTTGATCTGGCATACAGCGGTTTTGTCAATTTAGAAGATGTTGCTGCAATCACCCCGCCGACAGCCAGCACCACCGCCATACTGGCAAGCGCAGTGGGAAGTTACACCATCACTTGCGCCGGGGGAACAGCGGCAAATTACACCATCACCTGCGTCAATGGCACTTTAACCATCACACAAGCCACATTGACCGCGCAAACCAATGCTAAAACCAGAATTTACGGTGCAGCCAATCCCGTGTTTGACTTTGCCTACACCGGATTTTTGAATGGTGACGGCGACACAATGCTCGACACAAAACCCGTTGCCAGCACCACTGCGATTGCAACCACAGCAACAGGAACGTATCCAATTACTTGCGTCAATGGCACTGACAACAATTACACGATGACATGTCCCGGTGCGACTTTGACCATTACCAAAGCCACTGTCACTGCAACTGCCAACAGTAAAACGCGAGTCTATGGGGCAAACAATCCGGCATTTGATCTGGCATACAGCGGTTTTGTCAGTCCAGATACGGTTACTGCGATTGACACGTTGCCCTCCGCGAGTTCAACGGAAACTGTCACCAGTAATGTAGGCACTTACCCAATTACGTGCGCGGGCGGAATGGATAACAATTACAACATCACTTGCGTCAATGGCACTTTAACCATCACTCAAGCGACATTGACCGCGCAAACGAATGCTAAAACCAGAACTTACGGTGCAGCAAATCCCACGTTTGATTTTACTTACACCGGCTTTCTCAATGGTGACACGGATACAGTGTTAAACACTAAACCGGTTGCTGCAACGGTTGCGACAGTGACCAGCGATGTCAACACATATCCGATTACGTGCACCAATGGTTCAGACAACAACTACACGATGACGTGTCCGAACAGCACGTTGACCATCACACAAGCCACATTGACTGCACAAACGAATAATAAAACTCGACTTTACGGCGCGGCAAATCCCGTGTTTGACTTTACCTACACCGGATTTCTCAATGGTGACAACGACGGAGTGTTAAACACTAAACCGGTTGCCAGCACCACTGCGATTGCAATCACAGCAACGGGAACGTATCCAATCACTTGCGTCAATGGCACTGATAACAATTACACGATGACGTGTCCCGCTGGCACACTGACCATTACTAAAGCCCCGTTGACAGCACAACTGAATGATAAAACACGACTTTACGGCGCGGCAGAACCAACGTTTGACTTCGCTTACACCGGCTTTCTGAATGGTGACAACGATACAATGCTTGATACAAAACCCGTTGGCACAACAACAGCCACAGTGACCAGTGATGTCAACACTTATCCGATCAACTGCACCAATGGCGTGGATAACAATTATCTAATCACTTGTAACGGCGCAACTTTAACCGTGACTCAAGCGGCATTGACTGCCCAAGTGAATGCGAAGGCTCGGCTGTATGGTGCCACGAATCCGGTGTTTGATTTCACTTACACGGGTTTTCTAAATGGTGACACGGATGCGGTGCTTGACACAAAACCGGTCGCTGATACGACGGCAACAGTGACTTCTGCAATGGGAACGTATCCGATTACCTGCACCAATGGCTCGGATAACAACTATATTCTCACTTGTCTCGATGAAACTTTGACCATCGGTAAAGCTCCACTGACTGCACAACTGAATGACAAAACTCGTTATTTTGGTGCAGCGAATCCTGTATTTGATTTTACCTACACCGGATTTTTGAATGGTGACACGGATACCGTGTTGGATACCAAACCTGTAGGAAGTACCAGTGCAACCACCACTGATCCCGCTGGTTTATACCAAATTTCATGCACCAATGGCAGCGATAACAATTACGACATCACTTGTCAGAATGGTACGTTGTACGTGGTGAAGGGAACAGTCGAATCTATCCCCATGTTTAATCAAACGATTCACTTCGATACGCCGGTCGGTCAAAAACAAACTAAAACGCTGACCTTGAAGAATCGTGGCACCAGCGCGTTGATTTTCAACAGCATTAACGCGCCCGTTGCCCCGTTCAGCTATCCCAAACCGATGCCGTTTACTTTTATTCCCACCGGTGATCCGAGTGGCAGCCCACAAAGTTTTGACATCAGTTGCACCCCGACCGAGATGGGTGTAAAAAACATGACGTTGCAAATCACGACCAACGATCCAGACAATCCGGTGATCGCCTATCCATTGGAATGTATGGGCAGACAAGTGGTTGCAGTCAGTTCGGTGGCGAATAACAGCGCGGTAAACTTTGGTAATGCGTTGATTAACAGCACGTTGTCACAATCCATGACGATCACTGAAAATGGTAACAGCGATTTAATCTTGCTCTCAGCTTCAATCACTGGGACGAACGCAGCGGATTTTGCCATCACCGCGCCCACGACATTCCCCGCGACGGTTGCAGACGGCACCACCTCATCTCAAACAATTACAGTGAGTTGCACGCCCAAAACTGCCACACCATTGACGGCAACTTTGCAAATTACCACCAATGACCCAGTGAATGCGACATTAAACTATCCGTTGCAATGTGGCGGTTTATTCAATTTAACATTAAGTACCAGTGGACAAGGCACGATTAGCGGATGTGGCACAAGTTGCGTGCAGAATTATCAACAAGATGCAGCGGTTACAGTTTCAGCAACACCGGCAACCGGTTGGGAATTGAGCGGCTGGAGTGGCGATTGTGTCAATGGACAAGTTACCATGACCAGTGATAAATCTTGTGGCGCAACCTTCACTCAAATCGTTGAAAATCCAACCACGCCCGCTGACACAACTGGCACAACCACGCCCACAAATACTACAACTACGCCAACGAATACCACGAATCCTACCGGAACGGGTACAACAACCAATCCAACCGGTTCGACTGGCACAACGGGCACAACAACTGGAAATACAACCACTTCCACAGGAACGACAACGGGTACAACTACGTCATCGACTCCAACTAATCCCGGCGGCGGTTCTGGCAATGCGGTTTCTGTAACAGCCACTGCTCCAGTGACAAATGGTGTGGTGGATGGGTCGATGTCGAATTACAACCAAGTTGCGACTAACTTAACAATTCCAGAAAATTCAAGCGTTTCTGGTGGAACTTTGGCGGGAACTGTCACCAATGGCGGATTAGCGGCAAATATTATAATTGCGCCCAATTCTACCGTAACAGGTGGAAAACTCAGCGGTTTTAATACCAACTTGGGCACTTTAAACAATGTCACAGTCAGCCAATATTCTGAAGTGCGCTACGGCAATTACGCAGGCACAACACAAAACAACGGCAATTTAATCAATCCCATCGTGTCGCCCAAGGGTACAATCGTCAACAATGGCATGATTGAAAATCCGATCTTACTGCCCGGTGCCAATGTCAGCGGTGGCAAAATGACGGGAATTATCATTGCGTTAGGTGGAACGTACAACAGTCAAGTGCAGCCCGGGACGCGTGTCATCACTCGTGTGCAAGACATTCCACCCAAAATGTTTAATAATTTCAATGCCCAAACGTTGAACACTTTACCGACCACAATCATCAGTCAAATCACGCCGGAACAGTTTGCGCAAATTCCGCTTGAATCGATCAGTGGCTTGTCTTCAGAAAATATGGGAGCGATTTCGCCTGAAGTGATTCAAACGCTTGATAAAGAGCAAATTCAAGAACTGGATGCCGAAGAATTCCAAGCCATGCCCACCGAAGAAGTCGCCAAACTGTTGACCAACTTTGATGTTGAACAAATCACGCCTCAAGAAGCTGAGAAATTGTTGCCGGCTCGTTGGACGATTGATTCACAAGGCAATTTGACTGCACCGCCGGGCACGCGGATTTCAGTGCGCTCGCTCAACGTTGCGAATTTACCGGAAGGTCTGAAAATTCCCGCCATTGCCGATTTAAACAGTAACTTCGCACTCGGTGGCAAGGGCAGTAAAACGTTGATTTCAGAAATGAATCAAGCCAGTGCTAAGGACAGTTTCTTATTGTCGCAACAAAAATCTGGGGTGGTGTATGCCGATGTCGCGGGTGCCGTGGGCAATGGTCAGAAAAGCCAATTTGCCTTCATGATTGATCCAGAACAGATTTTCCTGTTAGATGAGAATGCGTTGCGTGGTTTGCAGATGAATGAACAAGGGCAATACATCATTGTCACTGAGGACGGCAAACAAATCCCCATTACGCCGATGACCAAAGACCCTGAAGCCTTGCTGAATGTATTGGGTGATCAGGGTGGCGTGGATATTCAGAAAACGGGCGAAGTGGTGCTGAAGTTCAATGCAATCAAGCGGTCGCGGTCGGGAGGCGAGGTGCATCAAGTTGGCATGTTTGATCCGTTTGTCGAACCTGCGCCGGAAGGGGTTTGCACTCCAGAAGGAATTTGCGATTGGTCACAAGTCGATGCGTCGATGCAACCGGGCATTCGTTCCGGCAGAAATACACGAGCTAAATCAATGGTGAAAGTCATTTATCCGGATGGTACGGCGCAGCAAGTTTATCCCACCGTGTTGTCACCAGAAATCTTGGTTGCTGAGGCGCAAAAGCTTGAGGGTGTGGAAAAAATTATCTTTCGCATGGATGGGACGTTTGCTGTGACATATCAAGATACAAAAGTGTTGCTCATTCCAGAATTTGAGACTCAAGTGCAACCCATTCCAGTCGGAACAGAGATTAAACCGAGTTTGGCATTGCAGCCGGACGGCAAGTTATTGTATCAAGTGCCTTATCAAGATCAATTGTTCAGCACTTACTTGAATGTTACTGAAGCTCCTGCACCGTAATGTTTCTAGCCAGTTATAGACTACGGTTTATTAGCTGGTGCGGCAAGCCCAAACAGTTGTCGAATTTTGTGTTAGGCTTGTACCGTCAAACAGCGATACCGAAGCAATAAATTCAAATCAAATAATCAATAGTTAGGTATCCGCGCAGAATTCTAAGCACGGTCGTTAGGAAAATTACCATGAACTTTATCAATTTCTGCCGTATCCATCCACGTCAGCAAATTCCTCTTTGCTTTTTTCAAAAGTTACTGCTCACATTCATATTGCTATTTCTTGGATTGAGCAGTTTTCACGCGTCCGCCGCACCCTCTTCCTTGTTATTCAATAGTTCAAATGATACTTATGTCGATATTGCAGATGCCCCGTTTCAATTACCAAACGGAACGTGGGAAGCGTGGTTTCAAGTCAGTAGTTTGGGGAGTAGGCGAGCGATCATTGCAAAAGATCAGACCGGTTACAAAGATGACGGTTGGCTTGGGATAGCTCCTAATAGCAAACTCTATTTTTATATCGACAAGGACTCAGATGATAGTGATCATCCCGTCTATTCGGATAGTGTAGTCACTTCAGGTACTTGGTATCACGTCGCAGCGACTTGGGGTAGTGGTGGCATGAAAATGTATGTCAATGGGACATTACAAAGTCAAACTAATGCAAACACTTCTGGAATGGTTTCCGCTGGGACAAAATTGCGGATTGGGGCTCGCGACTCGTTTATGGATTATGATTATTTCGATGGGCAAATTGATGAAGTACGCGTATGGAATGTGGCGCGGACACAGCCGGAAATTGATCAATACAAAGGAGTGACGCTGACCGGAAGTGAAAGTGGTTTACTCGCGTATTATCGACTGGACGAAGGAAGTGGTACAACAACTACTGATTTGGCTGGCAGTGCCCAAAATGGTACTTTAATGAACAGTCCTGCATGGGCGGCGACCTCAGACACGATACCTGTGGTTTATCCCCCAACAACGCAAACATCCGCTATTAATTTTACTTTAAAAACAGCAAGTTCAATGACAGTCAATTGGACAAATGGTAATGGTGCTGCGCGGATTGTATTGATGAAATCAGTGAGCGCGGTGGATTCTTTACCTGTTATAACAACCAGTTATACCGCAAATGCCGCGTTTGGCAGTGGAACACAATTAGGTACTGGAAATTACGTGGTTTACCAAGGAACGGGAAATTCTGTGGCGGTAACGGGTTTAACTGCCAATACCACTTATCATGTTGCTGTATAGAACCGATTTGAAATCTTTAATACCAAGTGAAACAGGTCTATAACCCA
>DYNO01000028.1 GCA_020721025.1 Thiomargarita sp.
GTGTATTTTGACTCCCTCTATTATCCCATATTTCAACAACTCAATGTACTAGTTTGGAAGAAATTAACAAGTGGTTGAAACGTAATTGTAAATGGACGGCAGGACGGGAATGCACCGCGCAGGAAAAAGGGGATGTCTTGCTGTTTTTGAAATCGTAATAAATTATTGTCACAACAACTTCTTTTATCTGGAGAGTTTGCATGAAAACAACGATGATTGCTGTATTTTTAAGTTTTACTGTGGGATATTCCGTAACGCTGTTTGCGGATGACGATGAACATCGTGAGAAAAAACATAGCGATAATGCCGCGAAAACGGGTATGGTAGTCACGGATGCCACGTATTTAAAAGAGTGTGGTGCGTGTCATTTTGCGTATCAACCCGATTTGTTACCTTCGCAATCGTGGATAAATATGATGGGCAGTTTGGATAAACACTTTGGTGAAAATGCTGAATTGTCTGAAGAAACGCGAAAAACGGTGTTGGCGTATCTTATGCGGTCACGCGGCAGACCATTCAACTTCGTGGTACGCGGTGAAATTCATGAAATCGCTTAAATCGGGTGCAGTGCCTACGAAGATCAGTGAAGTGACCTATTTTGTGAAGGAACATCGGGAAGTACCGAATAAATTGATCGCTGAAAATCCTGAAGTAAAATCCATTAGTTTTTGCGATACCTGCCATACCGATGCAGAAATAGGTGGTTATCGTGAGGGCAAAATTAACATTATCTCAACTTTTTATTCAATTCTAGTTCTTAAAATTGTCAATGCACTACCCTGCATAAAATACAGCATCACCCATCAGAAAATATCATATCTAAAAATATCGATTTAATTGCCGTTTAATTTTGATCAGGCTAGAACCTAGCGGTGATTCCCGCAATAATCTGACTAATTGATTCCAATAAGGTATGGGAGGAGATAATTGCGATTTAAGCATTTCATCAGACCATTTTTTCGCAGGTATCGCTGGAACATCGTTTTTCCGATAGATACCCATGTGATAGCAAGGCGAAAGCTCTCCTGTTCTGGTAACATCTGCATCCAATGTAATAACACGTGCCATTTGAGCATCTGCTTTTGGTGGCGTTGTAGTAACAAAAGGAAAATAAACCCCACCATAACAGACGGAATGCTTACAACTTTTGCCAAATTGCTGCTGTAATATCCCAAAAAGATCGCCTGATCTTACCGATTCAAAACCTCTATAACGCCAAACAGGTTGTTGTTTAATTGATATGTCAGGAAAGTTTTTTCTTAGATAATTTAATCTTGATTCGTTAAATTGCCATCTGGTTTCACCAATGTATTCATAGACCAAAAAAATGCCATTGGGTTTAAGACTTTTATTTATTTGATCAAGAACATATTCTAAGTTAATTAAATGATGTAATACACCGTGACATAAAATAAAATCATAATAATCAGGGGGAAGTTCAACGAAGTTTAAATCTCCCTTTACCGTATTTATTTTTTCATCTTTGAGTCTAATTTTTTCATTTTCATTGGCGCAAAGCTCAATGGTTTCCATTTGATGGGTGAACCCTTTTGACACCAGATATTTTTCAACACGACCTATCCCGGAACCTAAACTTAGGCATCTTTCTTGATATCCATAATCTGCAATTAAAAAATCAACCCAATCAGCAAAATTTTCATAGGTGTCCTTATTGCCCAAAACCTTTGCTTTATATTTTAAAATTTCCGGATGGTTAATCCGTAAAACTTTCAGTTCTGTTTCGCTAAAATCTTTCCCACATTCTATTTCCTGTTGCAACGCTTTAACATAATGGGGACAAGAAGCCTGTTCTGGTGTAATCGTGTAATTTTTTAACTGTTCTGTCATCATTTAAAACTCCTACAATATTTAGTTAATGATTGCACACAAAGGGGTCAAGTCTTACAAAAACACATTATAGCTTTTATAATTTTCCATGGCAAGACCACTACGAACAGAATTTTCAGGCGGATTGAAACACAAAATCTACCATATTGTCATTTTGTAGAGTTTGATTGCTTAAAATCCGATAACAAAACATATTTTGTGTCACAATTCCTTTGCTGTTTTTGGTAACATGTTCTACGAAGTAATTGATTTAACAGGAAATAAGACTCATCCTTAAGTTTATATGGACTTACCTAAGTTCTCAATGTCTTTCATGATAAATGAAACTTACTAAAACGACGCTTGAGAAAGTTGAACACCGTGTTGACAGTGAATAAAATGTGATAATATACCCAATCAACTCATTTTCACAAGAAATGTTGTAATTCAATTTTAATGTCAATAGATATGTTCTTCAATATAAAATACATTGCGGTTAGCCCGGATACCTGTTTCTTTCACTTAATCACACCACCTTATGGTATGCAAGAATAAAACAGTGACGCATGAACCTCATGTTAAGTCGGAATTCAAGTTTAGATTGAGAATACGATTGTGTCTTCGATAGTTCAAGCTAAAGCAGAAGCCCAGAAACTTATCAAGCGATACAACCAGTTACAAGCTGAGGCTCGAACAGCGGATGCGGAAGAAGCCGCGCGCAAAGCAACCGAAGCGGAAAAACTGGTATCGCAGATTAGTGCCCTACAAACGGCAATCAGTAAGCTACAGGCGCGTGATAAGGAAGCCAAGGAGAAAGAAGCGAAAGAATCTATCGCCGCAACTACCGCTCCATCGGTTAAGAAATCAACGCCCTCGACCCTGACAACAGCGGCAAAAAAGCCTGAAATGCCTGAAGAAGCCTTAGAAGATTTGAAGCGGGCAGAGGCTGAAAAATCGGCTTTAGAATTGCGGATTAATCGCATTGAAGCTGCACAACGGCGGACGCGGGAACAGATTGATCAGCTCGCGCGTGCAAAACAGGAATTGGCAAAGTTAAAAAGTCAGGCAGAACAAAGTGTTAAAGACCGACGCGCCAATGATGAGAAGTTGCAAGAGGAATTAACTCGACGCATTGAACAAAAAGAACGAGAACAGCAGCGGCTTAAAGATGAATTGGAGGCTGCCCGCCATAAAGCTGAAAAAGATGCCGAATTGTTGAAAGCTCAACGGGATGCGGCGCGCGCCTTGATTGAAAAACAACAACAGCTTGAACGGGAAAAATTGCTGGCGACCCGTCGTTCTAGCGGAAGTGGCAAGGGTATTTTAATCGGCTTAAGTATCAGTATTTTCAGTGTTATCGCCTTGGGAGCGGCTATCTGGTTTACCCCAATATTAGATAGCGTTGAGATTGTTGCGCGTCTGAAAACTCCAGTGCCAACAAACAACACCGTTGCTGTCCGTCCCGCTCCGACCCAGCAACAGCAACCCCCCGCCCCGTCGGCACAAACTACTGCTCCCGCAGAACCGAAACCCGTGGTGCCTCGTGATCCTCCGCGCGCCCTAGAAGTGTATCAAGACAATTTAGCGCGTGGTGGTTTGGGTCCTGTGATGATCAAACTTTCTGACGGAACTTTCACGATGGGCGCGAAGGCTTCATCCCCTTTTCAAGATGAATTGCCACCGCATGAAGTGAGATTGCAAAGTTTCTCAATCAGCCGTTTTGAAATCACCTTTGAAGAATTTGATGCCTTCGCAGAAAGTACCGGTCTCGCCCTACCCAAAGACAAGGGATGGGGACGCGGCAAACAACCTGTCATCAATATCACTTGGGAAGAAGCAGTGGATTACACCAAATGGTTGAGTCAACAAACAGGACATCAATATCGCCTACCCAGTGAGCGCGAATGGGAATATGCCGCCGGTGCTGGCAAAGATTCACTGTATTGGTATGGTAATGAATTGGGACGTAATCGCGGCAATTGTGCCGTGTGTGGCAGTCAATGGGATAACAACCAACCTGCGCCTGTGGGAAGTTTCCAACCGAATCCATTGGGACTGAATGATACCATTGGCAATGTTTTAGAATGGACAGTCGATTGTTTTCGTTCAAATTATATTGGATCCCCCATCACCGGCAATCTCTGGCAGGGAGGCGATGAAGATTGTTCCCACCGCATGGCACGCAGTGGCTCGTTTCGTAGTTATGAGAATGCCTTACGCACCACCAAACGCAATAATTACAGCCCACGAACTCGCCTAGATAATTTAGGATTTCGTGTCGTCCGGGTTGATTAGTCAAAAAGAATAGATAGTTCAATTGTTATGATATTTCAACAAATTTCTGTCCGAATCTCTCAAATGCAATCGTTTGGACAATTTTCTACAACGACTGATGAAAATCAAAAAGTTATAGTGATTTTGTTAATTCAATAACTGATTGATTGATATTAAAATATAATTTTAGAACTGTCCGAACGATTGCAATGACTGTCCATCGCGACTTAACCTGACAATGATTACACAAGCAATATAACTTATTGAATACTCAAGGAGTTTTGCCTTGCCTGACAAAATACCTGCTGACAGTGTTGGTTTAGTGACACCGCAAACGCAACATTTTGACCAACCCTTGAATTTCGTCTGTGGACGTACCCTTGATAGCTATGATATTGTTTATGAAACGTATGGTACGCTGAATCAATCTCGCACCAATGCCATTCTCATTTGTCATGCGTTGAGTGGCGATCATCATGCCGCGGGCTATCACAGCATCGAAGACAAAAAACCCGGTTGGTGGGAAACCTGTATTGGTCCCGGCAAACCGATTGATACCAATAAATTTTTTATCGTCTCACTCAATAATCTGGGGGGCTGTAAAGGCTCAACCGGTCCGGTAACCAACAACCCCGCCACAAATAAACCTTACGGTCCAGATTTTCCCATCATCACCGTGCGTGATTGGGTCAACAGTCAGGCTCGATTGGGCGATGCGTTAGGAATTTCCCAATGGGCAGCGGTAGTTGGGGGCAGTTTGGGGGGAATGCAAGCATTACAATGGGCGATTGATTACCCCGAAAGAGTTCGTTATTGTGTTGCTATCGCCGCCGCTCCGAAACTGTCCGCGCAAAATATCGCTTTTAATGAAGTGGCTCGTCAAGCGATCATGACTGATCCAGAATTTTTTGATGGGCATTATTACGAACGCGGCGTGATTCCTCGACAAGGCTTAATGTTAGCGCGCATGCTGGGACATATCACCTACTTATCTGATGATTCGATGCGCTCGAAATTTGGGCGAGAATTGCGGGAAGGTAAATTAAATTTCGGATTCGATGTTGAATTTCAAGTCGAAAGTTATCTGCGTTATCAAGGACGTACCTTTGTAGATCGCTTCGATGCAAACAGTTACTTGCTCATGACCAAGGCACTGGATTACTTCGATCCCGCCAGTGAATATAACAACAATCTTGATACGGCATTGGCACCGGCACAGGCAAATTTTCTCGTGGTTTCCTTCACCAGTGATTGGCGTTTTGCGCCGGCGCGTTCCGAAGAAATCGTGAAGGCATTGACACACAACCGAAAAAATGTCACGTATGTTGAAGTGCGTTCGCCCGACGGACATGACGCGTTCTTGATGCCGATCCCGCAATATATTGGAGTATTTAAAGGTTTTATGGAAAGAATTGAAATTTAAGTTGACATTAACTTTCCAAATCATCTTTTGAATGATGCCAAAGCACTGCAATTTTTCAGGGTCTGAAAAAAATGTCTCTTACTGCCCAACATTGGCTCAAACAACTTCACGCGCTGGATTTAAAAAAACCGATTAAAATCATGAATGTCTGTGGTGGACACGAACGTGCGATTACGATGGCGGGGTTGCGCGGGGTGTTGCCAACAATGATCGAATTAATTCCCGGTCCGGGCTGTCCGGTGTGCATTTGTCCAGAAGAAGCGATCTATGCCGCGATACAATTAGCCATCCAAGAAAAACTACGCGTGGTCGCATTTGGAGACATGTTGCGGGTGCCGGTGAATGTAGGAAAACAAGAGATTCGTTCCCTAGAACAGGCAAAAGCTCACGGTGGCAAAATTTATCCGATTGCCTCGCCGATGGAAGCCGTTCAAATTGCATTGCAACATCCTGATGAAACAGTTATTTTCTTCGTTGCCGGCTTTGAAACCACAACTGCTCCAGTAGCAACTTTACTCGCGCAAGGTGTACCGGATAACTTATTGATTTTACTCGCTGCCCGTCTCACCTATCCCGCGGTCAAAATGTTATTGGACACTGGCGAAGCGAAATTTAACGCTCTCATCGCTCCCGGTCATGTTGCAACGGTAATGGGCAGTGAAGAATGGCAATTTGTTGTGACTGAGCATCAAATGCCGGTGGCAGTGGCAGGATTTACCACAGAAAGTTTATTGGCTGCAATTTATTCAGTCATTCGGCAACAACTTGAAAATAATATTTTTTTAGATAATTGCTATCCGCAACTGGTTTCAACACATGGCAATCCCACTGCAAAGAAATATTTAGCTGAAACAATGCAAGTGGTTGATGCAACTTGGCGCGGGATTGGAAAAATTGCTAATTCTGGCTTTGTGTTGAAAAATTCCAAATTAGACGTAAAATCTCACTTTTTCGATTATAGCCAAGAAGCTCGTAAATACGCGGGAACAATGCCGCCGGGCTGTGAATGTGCTCAAGTGGTATTGGGAAAAATCTATCCAAATCAATGTCCTCTGTATGGTGCTGCCTGCACCCCGCGTACTCCGATTGGTCCGTGTATGGTTTCGGACGAGGGAGCTTGTCGGATTTGGTGGAGTGGGGGTGTGCGGACAGGAAGATTCAATTTTTTAAGATAGAACCTTAGAAGTTACGCAGTTGAAACATTATTCAATTGATTTTATTCAAATGTCGAAAAATAGATCAACTTTTTGAACTCACTGAAAATTAGATTTGAACCGCGTAATTCCTAAACCTATTCAACATAATTGAAATTTGCAACTCCCAAAATTGACAATTTTTGACTTGTAAGTTGTTGATTTTACATAACCGAAAATCCAAAAAATGAGGTTCTTTTACAGCCTCATCTTCATGTAATTGATTCAGAAGTTTTTTATTGTAGTTCGTATGGTATATAAGCAGTGTGTCATATACTTTTGAGCTTCAAATAGTTACGGTGCATGACACTGCATTTGTGCACCCTACGCTTGCTTTATCTCATCTTCAACAATCCAATCGCCTCAGATAATCCTAGTCCCATTTCGCTATAATAGGATGCAATTCATTCAATGCAATTCTATCAGAGCCTCATGGAAAAAACCTACTCTCCTCACACCATCGAACAACACTGGTACAACATCTGGGAATCACGCGGCTACTTTTCCCCCACTGGCAACAACAATCCCGCCTATTGCATCATGATTCCCCCACCCAATGTCACCGGCACGCTGCACATGGGACACGCTTTTCAAGATACGCTCATGGATATTTTGATTCGCTACCATCGGATGCAAGGTGAAAATACTTTGTGGCAAGTTGGGACAGATCACGCCGGTATCGCCACTCAGATGGTTGTAGAACGGCAACTTGCAGCACAAAATCTCTCTCGTCACGATTTGGGGCGCACTGCTTTCGTCGATAAAGTGTGGGAATGGAAGGCACATTCTGGCGGTCATATTACCCAACAATTGCGTCGAATGGGGGCATCGGTCGATTGGGCGCATGAACGCTTCACGATGGACGAAGGTTTATCTCATGCGGTGCGTGAAGTTTTCGTGCGTTTGTATGATGAAGGCTTGATTTATCGTGGCAAACGTCTGGTCAATTGGGATCCGGTGCTGCACACCGCAGTCTCTGATTTAGAAGTGATTTCGGAAGAAGAGCAGGGTTCAATGTGGCATTTAAAATACCCGCTGGACGATGGCAGTGGGCATTTAATTGTTGCGACCACTCGACCCGAAACCATGCTCGGCGATACGGCGGTGGCAGTCAATCCCAACGATCCGCGTTATCAACATTTAATCGGTAAATTCATCAACTTACCGCTGACCGCGCGCAAAATCCCCGTGATTGCTGACGACTACGTTGATCCAGAATTCGGTTCGGGTTGTGTCAAAATTACCCCCGCCCACGATTTTAATGACTATCTTGTTGGACAACGCCACAATTTACCAATGATCAACATTTTTACCCACGATGCTAAAATCAATGACAATGCCCCGCGCAAATACCGCGATTTAGACCGTTATGAAGCGCGTAAACATATTGTTGTTGATTTGGAAGCTCTTGATTTACTAGTTAAAATTGAACCACATAAATTGATGGTGCCGCGTGGAGATCGCAGTGGCGTGGTGATTGAACCGTTATTAACTGATCAATGGTATGTGAAAATTGCTCCGTTGGCAGAACCGGCAATTCGTGCGGTAGAAGAAGGGCGAATCAAATTTATTCCTGACAATTGGAGCAAGACTTATTTCGAGTGGATGCGTAACATTCAAGATTGGTGTATTAGTCGGCAAATTTGGTGGGGACATCGCATTCCGGCGTGGTACGACAAAAACAATAAAGAATACGTTGGTTATTCTGAAGCGCATGTGCGCCAAAAATATCATCTTGCGGAAAATATTGAACTGCGTCAAGATGATGATGTGCTCGACACTTGGTTTTCCTCGGCACTGTGGACTTTTTCGACACTCGGCTGGCCCGACGACACCAAACGGTTACATAGTTTTTACCCCTCCAGCGTGCTTGTTACCGGATTTGACATTATTTTCTTCTGGGTCGCACGGATGATCATGATGGGATTGAAATTTATCGGTGATGTGCCTTTCAAAGAGGTTTACATTCACGGCTTGATTCGCGATGCCGAAGGACAAAAAATGTCGAAATCAAAGGGGAATGTGCTTGATCCGCTTGATCTCATTGACGGCATTGATCTCGAAAGTCTTGTGAAAAAGCGCACTTCCGGTTTAATGCAGCCTGAAATGGCACCCAAGATTGAGAAAAATACGCGTGCGACTTATCCCGATGGAATTGCTGCATATGGCACCGACGCATTACGCTTTACTTTCACAGCCTTAGCATCGACTGGGCGCGACATTCGCTTTGATTTGGGCAGAATCGAAGGCTATCGCAACTTTTGCAATAAATTGTGGAATGCCACGCGCTACGTGATGATGAATACCGGGGACAGAGGGCGGGAAACAGAGAACGGAGGACAGAAAACCGATAGTTTTGAAATTCATGCAGAAGTAGAATTGTCGTTGGCAGATCGTTGGATTATCTCAGTATTGCAACAGGTCGAGGCGCAAGTCAATCAACATTTACAAAATTATCGCTTTGATTTGGCGGCACAAACTTTGTACGAATTCACTTGGAATGAATATTGTGATTGGTATTTGGAATTGTCAAAACCTGCTTTATTACATGGGAGTGAGGCAGCGCAACGAGGGACTCGGCAAACGTTAGTGAAAGTGTTGGAAACCTTGCTGCGGTTGTTGCATCCGATCATGCCGTTTATCACCGAAGAATTGTGGCAAAAAGTCGCCCCGCTCGCCGGCAAAACTGGGGAAACGATCATGCTACAACCCTATCCACAAGCTCAAACCGATAAAATTGATAGTTATGCCTTGCAAGAAATTGAATGGGCAAAAAAATTTATTCTCGGCGCGCGCAAAATTCGTTCAGAAATGGACATCAGCCCCGGCAAGCAATTGACCGTGTTAGTACAGAATGGTTCGCCAGAAGATCGGGAACGTTTGGCAACCCATGAACGGTTTTTAATGTCACTAGCTCGTTTAGAATCAATCACTTGGCTTGAGCCAGAAGTCGTTGCACCGGAATCTGCAATTGCCTTGGTGGGTGAGATGCGGATTTTAATTCCATTGGCAGGCTTGATTGATAAACAGGCGGAGTTGCAACGGTTGGGCAGGGAAATCGAGAAATTACGCAAGGAATTGGAAAAGTTGAATGTGAAGTTAGAAAATCCCAAGTTTATTGCCCGCGCCCCGGTGGATGTGGTTGAAAAAGATAAACAACGGGTGGCGGAAATGTCCGCGTCATTGCAACAGTTGGAAGTGCAGCAGGTGAAAATTCAGCAGATGTAGTTCATCTCAACCTGTCAGGTTTCCAGCAAATTTGACAGGTTTAAAATATTATCATTATTGTGGGAATTATCGTTTGATACAGTTGGTTGAGAAAATATTTTTAAAACATCTGTGTAACCTAAGGACAAATAACAATGCGTTGTGATTTTTTTCAATTAGCAACTACGGGTGTGCAAGGATTACAACCCTATCAGCCGGGCAAACCTATCGAAGAATTAGAGCGGGAATATGGGGTGACGAATGCAATCAAGCTGGCATCAAATGAAAATTCCTTGGGTGCAAGTCCGTTGGTGCTACAAGAATTATACAAGCATCTCAACAATTTAGCCCGTTATCCCGATGGCAATGGTTTTATTTTGAAACACGCCCTTGCTCAAAAACATCAGGTTGATATGAATTGCGTAACATTGGGGAATGGCTCGAATGATCTGTTAGAATTAATCACTCGTGCCTTTGTGACCTCAGCGCATTCTGTGGTGTATTCGCAACACGCGTTCGCAGTCTATCCCATTGTCACGCAAGCCGTTGGAGCAAAACACATTGTCGTTCCTGCGAAAAATTACGGGCACGATTTGGTGGCGATGCAGGCAGCGGTGCGTGATGATACCCGGTTGATTTTTATTGCGAATCCGAATAATCCAACGGGAACTTGGTTAGAACAGGCGGAATTGAAAAATTTTTTAGATGCCATTCCCAATAATATCTTGGTTTTGATTGACGAAGCCTATTTTGAATATGTCGATAAACCGAATTATCCTGATTGCAGCTTGTGGTTGAATGATTATCCAAATTTAATCGTGACTCGAACTTTTTCAAAGGCTTATGGATTAGCAGCGTTACGCGTGGGTTATGGTTTGGCGCATCCTGATGTCACCAATGTATTAAATCGAGTGCGACAACCGTTTAATGTCAATCAATTAGGTTTAATTGCAGCGGCTACCGCCCTAACAGACACTGATCATGTGTTACAATCCGTTACGCTGAACCGTTGGGGAATGCAGCAGATGACACAAACCTTTCAGCAGATGGGATTGGAATATCTTGAGTCCGCCGGTAATTTTATCTGCGTTGATGTGGAAGATGGGGCAAAAATTTATCAAGCCCTGTTGTATGAAGGTGTTATCGTGCGTCCGGTGGGCGGTGGCTATGAAATGCCGCGACATTTGCGAATAACTGTCGGTACTGAGGAAGAAAATTTTCGCTGTTTACGCGCCTTACAAACCGTGTTAAATAAACGATGAACTGTGAATTAGACTTTTGTACCACAAGCAAATTATGAGAAAATAGAAGCACTTTTGAAAATTTACTTGAGAACTTCTCTAAATAGATGTATCATTTTAGCAACACAGTTTGGTCTATGTTGTTTTTTTGTGGAAAAATGTTGCATTTTTTTTGATTACCAAGTTACTTTATAGTAAACTTGAAGTCGATCATATCTCACTCAAAATCGTCAACTCACATCAGGGTTGATTGAGGATGACGCTACACAGAAAATTGATAAAACTTGTTCTTGTGAGCACAGAAAAAGCAGCGAGACAGTAAACAACGGGCTGGCAACGGGTCTGTAATTATGGTGTGAATCGCTAGTTTAAATAGTGCATGTGGAATTTTTCTACGTGCTTTGTCGGTTACGACCTTATTTTAATAACTTATTATTAACAATATGCATTCGTTGGTCATTTTTCATATTTCGTGGAAAATTATTAACGGAAAAGTAACAGTAATTTTAACCTTATGGAGAAATCTATGAATCAGAAGATACTTGCTTTAACAATGGCGGCGGCATTAGTCGTTCCCATGATGGCACATGCAGATGTGAAACTGTCTGGTACTATCCAAGCGGAAACTGGTAGTGCTAAATTAGGTATGGCGAAAGATCGTTTGAGATTGACAGGTGACGATGAAGGTGTGTTGCTGAATGGTGGTCCCAACAGACTGCGCTTTGACATCGACGAAAAATTGAGCAACGGTTGGTCAGCAATGGCTCGCTATCAAGTTGCTTTTAACACCTCAGTCAACAAAGGCTTGACCAACGGTCAAGAAAGCTGGATCGGCTTGAAAATGAACAGCGAAGCCTTCTATTTCCGTTTCGGTAATTTATACGGTAACTACAAAGCTCTCAAAAACGGAATTGATCCATTCGTTGATACATCTCTTCAAGCGCGTGGTACTTCAGGTGGCATGTCTGGTTCTAAACACTTGGTGTCATGTACTGCCGCGAATACTGGTTTGTGCCAAAATTATCAAAAAGATGGCGATTTGACTAACGTTCCAAGCACTAATAAAGGTGACTTGGGGGCGAGAAAAGTTCTCGGTGGTTTTACTAATAACAGTTATGTCAACAACGCATTAGAACTGGGCACAAAGATGGGTGGTTTCTCTGCTAGCTTGCAAGGCGTGTGGGATCAAACCGATGTATTGAACGGCGGTGGTTTAATCGCATTAGAATACACTCACGATAACTTCAGCGTGTTTGCTGGAGCCGCTTACACCGATTTAGATGACAGTGTGGGTAGCGTTTCTACAAGCAAATTAGACAGCGGTGGTAACTGGAAAGTTGGTGGTACTGCTACATTTGCCGGCATGAAGCTTGGTTTGCAATATGAACATGCAGAGATCGGCACTTTAACAGATTCCTCTTTCGCTAAGGTCAAAAATGGTGTAACTACTATTGCGCCAATTGCTGGTACTTATCTGTTAGGCTCTATTGACTTCCGTGCTGATAACTTGGCAATCGGTGGTTGGGTAGCAAAGTATAGCGAAGACAAAGATGAAGTGAAACTTTCTTCCACCGGTCTCAATCAAAAGGGCGAGTACAACAATGACGCTCTGAGTTTTGCTGTAGGCTTGAAATACTTCCTCAGCAAGCGCACGCTGGCTTTTGGTGGTTATCAACAAACCAACAGCGAAAACAACATCTATGACCAAAAAGTGGTTGGCGTGGGTGTTCGTCACAGTTTCTAAGTTTGTTTGACATTAACTCTATGTGAGAGTAAACATTAAAGGGGTGTCTGATTCGTCAGGTACACCCCTTGCTTATTTTGCAAGAATTAAAGTGCTGATTTCTCCTGTCGTTACGCCCGGCTGTCCCTCATTCGATGTTGTCATGCAATTGTCATCTTGCTTTATCCATTCATTTGTTTTATTCTGCGAATACGCTCCCTTTGGATATTTACCTTACATTTCTCTTGTCTGAACCTTAATTTTCATAATTAACATAGTAATTTATGTCAATTAGACGAATTAGGGCGCAGACGACCAGTCATGAGCTGTGTAAGTTAAATGGCTAAACTTTCAGCGGCTTACCGCGTTTCAATTATTGCGAGGAATTCTTTACAATGCGATCCAATTCACCAACCACCGGTTTATTAAAAAAAGCAGTCCAACATGAACCGTTGATGTCCAAAGAAGGCTTTACCCAACGTCTATTCACGATGTGGTTTGACGGCTTCGTTTACAATCAAATCTGGGAAGACCCCGATGTTGACCTCGCCGCGCTCAAATTACAATCCGACAGCCGAATTTTAACCATCTCCTCCGGTGGCTGTAATGTCTTAAATTATTTGATTCAGAAACCAGAAAAAATCACCGCGGTCGATTTAAACCAATATCACATGCAACTCACGCGGTTAAAACTCGCCGCGCTGCAACACCTCCCGACCTACGAAGATTTTTTTAACTTTTTCGGTCATGCCAACCATCCGAATAATCTGAAGAATTATCACACCTACATCAGCCCGCATTTAGACGAAGCGACGCGCAAATTTTGGGAAGGCGGTTCGCTGATTCGCAGAACGTTGGGTAAAACTCGGATCAATTATTTTCGCAAGAATTTATACCGTTACGCTCGATTCGGCATGTTTATGCGCTTTTTGCACGGCATCGCCAAAGTGACGCGTCATCAACCTCACAAATTGCTCGAAGCCAAGACGCTGGAAGAACAAGAAGCCATTTTTGACAAACACATCGCGCCGTTTTTCGACAATTGGTTCGTAAAAAGCGTGGGCAACAGTCCGCTTGCTGTGTTCAGTTTGGGGATTCCGCCGCAGCAATACAATGCGATGAAAAAGGAATCTAAGGGCAAGTTATTGAATTTATACCGCGAACGGGTCAAACGGTTGGCGTGTCAATTCCCAGTGCAAGATAATTATTTTGCATGGCAGGGCTTCAGTTTGAGCTACGATACCGAAGCTTGTCAAGCGATTCCTGAGTATTTAAAACGGGAACATTACGAAAGTCTCAAGGAAAATTTGGGGCGGATTGAAACCCACGTCACCACGCTGACCGAGCACATGAAAGCCCAACCAGACAACAGCTTAGATCGTTTTGTGTTCCTCGATTCGCAAGATTGGATGCCTGATGAAGTGATTACGGAAATGTGGCAAGAAATCGCCCGCGTCGGTCGTCCCGGCACACGAATTATTTTCCGCACTGCCTCCACCGATTCACCGATAGAAACGGCGTTACCGCCAGATTTACGGGCAAAGTTTGTCTATGAAAAAGAATGGTCTGAGGAATTATTTCAACAAGATCGTTCTGCGATTTACGGCGGTTTTCACATTTATTCCAAGCCCTAGGAGAGTGTGATGGATCAAGTGCAAGCGATGGATCGGATGTACCGTTATCAAAAGTATATTTATGATTTTACTCGTAAATATTACTTGCTGGGGCGCGACACGCTCATTCGGCGGATGGATATTAAACCCGATGAAAATGTGTTGGAAGTGGGTTGTGGCACGGCGCGCAATTTATTGCTCATCGCAAAACGTTATCCACAAGCGAAATTGTATGGTTTAGACGCATCAACCGAAATGTTGGACACCGCCGCAACGAAAATTCGCAGCACCCCGTATGCCGACAGAATTACGTTAACGCATTGTTTAGCCGAAGATTTACATCATCAACGCACTTTTGGGGTGGAAAAACCGTTCGACAAAGTTTTTTTCTCTTATTCGCTGTCGATGATTCCCCCGTGGTTGCAAGCGTTGCATGTGGGATTGGAAAATTTGAAATCCGGCGGTATATTGTACATTGTTGATTTTTCTGATCAACGCGGCTTGCCGAAGTGGTTCAGTTTTATGCTGAAACGTTGGTTAGCGATGTTTGGGGTACATTATCATCCGGAATTATTGGTTGAATTGCAAAAACTGCACGATTCTGGTCAGGGAACATTGCAAATCACCAGTTTGGGCGGACATTACGCGTTTATCGCTGAATTTGTGAAAAAATAGAATGAGTTAGGGGGATGCAATTCATCTGAACCTTAATTTTCCAAATGTGTAGAATTTTCATAATGATTATGTAAATTGCTACAATGAGGACAATTATGGTTCAGATATTTGTTCGTTATTTCAACGCGTCACTGTAAGCATCGTCAGCAATCGCCGTCCATGCGTCGTGTTCCTGCCGAAACTTTTCAAAAGTCTCATACACTCGTTTGAAATCCGCGCTTTTTTCAGCTTCTTCTGCGAGGGCTTCCTTGGTCAATCGCTTGAGTTCATTCAAAACTTCTTTTGGCAAGGGTAACACGTCCACCTTGTATTTTTCCTTCAATTCATGCAATGCCTTGATGTTGAGGGCTTCAAATTGGGAATACATCCATTGATTTAAGCTGCGCGCGGCAATTTCGATAATTCTTTGTAAATCGTATGGCAGAGTTGCCCACGCTTGCGCATTGACAATCAATTCCAATACGGTGCCGGGTTCATGCCAGCCGGGGTAGTAGTAATATTTCGCGGCGCGATATAATCCCAATCTTTCATCATGATAGGGTCCAACCCATTCGGTTGCATCAATGGTGCCCCGTTCTAACGCGGTGTAAATTTCGCCTCCTGCCAACAGAACGGGAGTTCCCCCAGCTTTTGCCAACACCTTGCCGCCCAATCCGGGAATCCGCATTTTTAACCCTTTGAGATCATCAACCGTTTGAATTTTCTTATTAAACCAGCCCGCCATCTGCACCCCGCTGTTACCGGCTGGAAAAGGCACTACATTAAACGGTTGATACAATTCCCGCCACAATTCCAACCCGCCGCCACCGTAAAACCACGCATTCATTCCTTTTGCCGTCATTCCAAACGGTACCGCCGTCATAAATTGGGCAGCCGGCACTTTTCCCGCCCAATAATACGCCGCGCCATGCCCCATCTGCACCGTGCCTTGTGAAACCGCATCAAAGGTTTGCAACGCAGGCACCAATTCACCACCGGCATAGACTTGAATTTTCAGCCGTCCGCCGCTCATTGCTTCAATATCTTTCGCCAGTTGCATCACACCTTCTTGAAAAATTGGGAAATTGGGGGGCCACGTTGTCACCATTTTCCAAGTAAATGTTTTCGCCGGCGGGGTCGCTGCCTTTGCCTCAGTTGCAGCTTGTTGTTGATTACAGCCGTTGATTATCAAGATACTCCATAAAATGACTGTCCAACGTAAGATTAAATGTGACATGATTTCTCCTTTATCATCAGTGGTTTATAAGAGCTTCACTCAGACCCTTCATGATTTTATTTTGTACATCTGGGGTTAAATAGGCGTGCATCGGTAAACTTAAGACGTGTTGTGCGGCATGTTCTGCAACGGGAAAATCGCCTTCGTGGTAGCCAAGTTGTTGAAAAGCTGGCTGTAAATGAATTGGTACGGGATAATAGACAAAGGTGACAATGCCGCGATGGTGCAAATGTTCTTGTACTGCATCTCGCTGGGTAACTTCGATGGTATATTCAGCGTAAATATTGGAATTTTCTGGAATAATCACCGGAAGTTTGATCTGATCTTGAAATTTTGCCAATAATTCATCATACGCCCGACTGATTTGTAAACGCCGGGTAACTTCTTGAGAAAAATTCGGGAGTTTGGTTAATAGCACGCTGGCTTGCAATGTATTTAACCGGCTACTCAATCCGATCAGTCGATGATTATGTTTTTGTACTTGTCCATGTTGACGCAATTGTCGAATAATTTCTGCTATCGGAGTCGAATTGGTGAAACACGCGCCCGCCTTGCCACAGGTATTCAAAGTGCGATAGGGGGCAAAACTGGTGTAACTGATGGTGGCTAAACTGCAAGATGCCCGACCTTTGTATTGCGCGCCAAAACTGTGAGACGCATCTTCAATTACAGAAACACATGACCGACTCGCAATTTGGATAATCGTATCAAAATCAGCGCATTGCCCGTAAGTATTGCTCACAACGATGGCTTTTGTTTTTGGATTAATCAATGCAGCCAACTGGTTCGGATCGATATTATAAGTTTTTGGTTCGATATCAACCAATACCGGTTTTGCCCCAAGCAACATCACCATTTCAGCATTGGCGACGGAGGTAAACGCGGAAATAATCACTTCATCTCCCGCTTCGACTCCCACCGCAGTCAAGGCAATCAGTAGCGCATCGCCATGATTGGCAACGCAGATACAATTTTTGCTGCCCACTTGTTTCGCTAATTCTATTTCTAATTCATCAACTTCTGGTCCGAGGACATATTCGCCATGTTTCAATACAGTCAACAAGGCATTTTCAATGTGAGCTCGTAAATCCAACTGTGGCGTGACTAAATCCACAAACGGTAAACTTTCGCTGCCATATTCCGCCAACATGGCATACACAAACTCATGGTCGCCATACTCGACAGATTCATCGGCAGAGGTGAAATTTTCGTCATGCGTCCAGATGATAGTGTGTCCGGGCAAAATCGCCGCGTCTAAACTGATGAGGGCTTGAATTTTATTCGGATGCGTGGGGGGAATTTTTTCCCAATGGACAGCCAAAGAACTGAGAAGTTGCGCTTGTTCAAGTAAACTATTGAATGGACGGTGTTGAGTTGGCGTAATTTGGGTGGTCAGCGTTGACAGTAGGCAACTGGGTATCCAGAAACGAGTGGGCATTTTTTGCAGGCGCGCAAACGAGTATTGAATATCATTTTGGGTCAAACTGAGCAAACTGAGCACAATATCGCTGTCTAAAACAATATTAAGACGCAAGGTCGTGTCCTTTGGTTGTGAACGGAATCTTAGAAATCTCCCCGCCCCCTTTAATAAAGTGGGTGAACCGCTTGATTTGTTCAATTATTTGAATAGCAAGCGATTCCTATACTTTGTAATGACTCCCCCTTTGTAAAGGGAGCTGGGGGGATTTCATCGGTTGAGATAAAAAGTCGAGCATCACGTCAATTTAAGCAATTATTTCAATTCAAATGCTTTTAATTCATTATCCAACATCATCGGAATCAATAGCAAATGTTGTTCGGCTAAATACAGATTATCGGCGGAACCTTGTTTTAACTTCATGATTTCCGTCGCTTCACCTTGGGCATCGAAATGAAACAATTTACCGACCATCCAATCGGAGACATAATAGCCATCTTTTCCATCAGATTCCACGCCGTCTAAATTACCCACCGGTTTATCTGAACCCAAGGAACTGATTTTTTTGGTTTGATAATCAATCGCTTTCAAATAGCCGGGCACTTCGGTGGTAAAACCTTCTTTAATCTTGCCCCAACTGCCAACGATGAGCCGATTTTTTTCTGCCAGTAAACCATTGGGCGCGGTTAATTCGGCACTTGACAACCATACTGCAAACTTGCCGTCACAGAGACAGTAAATTTTATCATCAAACATATCAGAAACATAGATATTTTTTTGTGCATCGGCGGTGACATCGTTGAGGAATTTCGCGCCCTTGGCTTCGTAACGCTGAGTGATTTTCGCCGCAACCACATCAATTTCAACTAAAGCATCAACATCAGAGACATACAATTTATCGCCAACGATGACCATTCCTTTGGGAGCGTTGAGGTCTTTCAGCCATTCTTTTTCTAATAACTTTCCGTCTAAAGACACTGTGGCGATGTAACCTTTGCCATCTTTTTCTGGCGGATTGCCTTGTACATTCGAGACATACAGCCGATCCCGCGCCGCATCATATACCACTGATTCGGGTTTATCTAAACCTTGTTGCAACGTCCATTTTAAAGCCGGCGTATCTGCAAAACTGTTGGGGAAAAGTAGGCAGAGCAGACCGAGCGAGAGGATTTGTTTTAGCATGGAAGAGTCCTTTGATCTTTAATTACAGAGCGTAACATAAAAATTGGGTACTGAGGAAATGAAGCATGAACTGTATGTCACCGCGTTGGCGTTTTTGGCAGCAATCAACGGATTTTACTTGAAATAATGGCGTTCTGGCAATCGACCATGACAAAATATGAGATAAAAAAGTGGCAGAGATGAGATGGTTCAAATAGGATTTAAATGTTTGTTGACATCCACCACACCTTGACAACCGCCGGATAATGCTTTGTTCGCCAACGTGTCTAAATCAGTCGTGGGGTAATTCATAATTTTGACGAGCATGGGTAAATTGACACCGGCAACAATTCGCACTCGATAGGTTTGAATGAGACTGCACGCGATATTACACGGCGTTGCCCCAAATAAGTCGGTTAGCACCAGCACGCCATCTCCTCTGTCCAAGGAGGCACACACTTCTTCTGCATGATAACAAAAAGTGAGCGGATTACAATCTTGACGAATGGGCAAATTTTTGACGGACATGGGCAGCGTATTGCCAAACATTTGTTCTAAACTAAACAACAAACTTGCGCCAATATCATCATGAGTGACCAGTAAAACACCCACGCTCATGCTGGTTCTCGCGGAAAGGTATGAATCAAACAGGCATATCTTCCGAATTCTGACATGCGTTCCATCGTTTATCTCAGGGTAATTCTCGATGCCGCACGAGAACGACCGCCCGTTGTTTGGAAAAAAACTGAGTTAATTGTTCTGCCATAAAGACTGAACGGTGATGTCCCCCCGTGCAACCAATGGTGATGGTTAAATAGCTGCGATTTTCGGCTTCAAATTGCGGTATCCAGTCCGATAGAAATTTGACTAAATCGGCATACATTTGTTGCACTTTGGGTTGCGCTTGCAAAAAGTGGATGACGGGCTCATCGCGCCCGGTGAGATTTCGCAATCCTGCCTCCCAGTGTGGATTGGGTAAACAACGCATATCAAACACAAAATCGGCATCACTCGGCACACCATATTTAAATCCAAATGACTCAAAGAGTAGTGAGAGTCCGGGCAGATGTCGCAGTTTGACTCGTAAACGAATCATATCACGTAATTGATGCACATGGGTATGTGTGGTATCAATGCGAATGTCAGCGCGACTGGCAACCGGTTCGAGCAATTGACGTTCCCGCATGATGGCTTCCGCCAAGGGAATGTTGGGGGTGGAAAGTGGATGTTTGCGACGGGTTTCACTGAAGCGTTTGATGAGAATATTGTCATCCGCTTCTAAAAACATGACTTCATACAAAATATGATTATCATGTAATGTCTGCAACAAGGTAGGCATATCTTGCAACGCCACAGTACGCGCATCAATTCCCACTGCAACACAACGTTCTCCTATCTCCATTTTAGTGGTTTGTTCTGCAAAAGCCGGCAATAATCCCACCGGTAAATTATCAACACAATACACATCCATGTCTTCTAAGCTATTGAGCGCAATTGTTTTTCCAGCACCTGATAAGCCACTGACGATAATGAGTTTCATGAGAACGTGTCTTTTTTTGAGGTAATGAGGTCGGGGTCAGTTGCCAGAAATCCTGCTAAATCCATTGGGTCAAAATTTGCAAACATGCAAGTTTACTGGATTGATAAAGACTGCGAAACATCTTGTTTTATTTTTTCAATGAGTTGTGGAATGGTTGCAGCTACCGGCTCACTGAAAGGAATCTCCATCTGGTTCAGTTGTTCCATTCCGATCTCCACTCCATACAGTTTCCAGTGATTCAATTGACCTAATATTTCAGCAAGTTGCAAGATCGTGGCAAGATTCACTCCATGACTTGAAAGTCCCTGCTCTGGTAATTCTGTAAGTTCTTGCCAACAATGAAGATAACCGATGGGCATGGTGCCAGAATGCACAGCATCAACCAAAATAATTGTTTGCGCATGGTGGAGCAATCCCAATAATTCACTGGCGGGCGAGGCACATTGTAGCAAATCAATAGGAATATTCGCGGGAAATTCATCACGAAGTTTTTCTACAATGCGCCAACCCAGTTGATCATCGCCATACGCGGAACCAATGCCAATAATACGAAATAGTTGCATTGTTATTTTCTCATGTTAGGTTAACAGCGGTATAGCAGGATATGAATTTGAATTAAGTCAGTTAGTTATCACAGTGAGCGGAGAACGGCAATGCGAGGTAAATCGTGATGTTCTTAGGAATTGTGCAGTTGAAACGAACTCATTTGATTATTAAGATAATGTCATGCTCGACTTTTTTAATCATAGGAATTACGCAGTTCAAACCTAATTTTCAATTGATTCAAGAAGTTAATATTTTGATCTATTTTTCAATATTTGGGCAACAAGAGTTCGGACAGTTTTCTACAACTACTTATTAAAATCAACAAGTTATCGTTATTTTGCTCATCCGATAACTGATTGATATTAAAATATAATTTTGGAACTGTCCGAACTATTGAGTAAAATCAATTGAATCATATTCTAACTGCGTAACTCTTGACAGATTTGAACTCTTATCATCACGCTCGATGATAGGGATGATGCTGAATCATTGACCACGCTCGATAAATTTGCTCTGCCACAATAATTCTCACCAAGGGATGCGGCAAGGTCAGGGCAGATAATGACCAAGATTGTCGCGCCCGCTGCAAACAATTTTCCGCCAAGCCTTCGGGACTGCCTACCAACAATGCCACTTCAGTATAATTTTGTTGCCAATGAATGAGTTGCTGCGCCAATTGTTCGGTACTCCACGCATTGCCGCGCCCGTCCAGCGTGACCAGATGATGTTGCGAAATCACATGACTTAACATTTGTTCACCTTCTTCACGTTGCAGCCGGGCAATATCGGCATTTTTGGTGCGTTTGCGTAATGGAATTTCGATTAAATTCAAGCGATAAGACGCGGGCAAGCGTTTGGCGTATTCTTCAAATCCCTCCGTCACCCAAGCGGGCATTTTCTGTCCGACACAAATCAATTTAAACATGATACGCACGGCTGAAATCATGCACCGCATTGACCAAAACGGCAACGTGTTCTGGGTCAATTTGGGGGTGAATACCATGTCCAAGATTGAAAACATGCCCCGATCCGTGACCAAAACTGGCAAGAATATCAGCAACTTCAGTACGAATCCGATCTGGCGAAGCATACAATAAACACGGGTCTAAATTCCCTTGTAGCGCGACTTTTTCCCCCACCCGTTGTCGTGCCACATTGAGCGGTAATTTCCAATCCAAACCGAGCGCGTCACATCCGGTATGGGTCATTTCTGATAACCATTCACTGCCATCTTTAGTGAAAATAATGCACGGCACCCGTCGTCCTTCATGCTCACGGGTTAAACCGGCGATAATTTGTTGCATGTAACGCAATGAAAATTCAAGATAATCTCTGGTCGTTAAAATACCGCCCCATGTATCAAACAACATCACCGCTTGGGCACCGGCTGCAATTTGAGCATTTAAATAAATCGTGACGGACTGCGCTAATTTGTCGAGCAATTGGTGCATCAGATGGGGTTGATCAAACATCATGCCCTTGACATAGCGAAAGTTTTTGGTCGCTCCCCCTTCCACCATATAGGTCGCCAAAGTCCACGGACTGCCAGAAAAACCAATCAGTGGCACTTTACCCGCCAATTCTCGCCGAATTAAACTCACGGCATCCACCACGTAACGCAATTTATCTGTGGGATCAGGAATGGATAACTTGTCAATATCTGTTTGATGACGCAATGGATATTGAAATGCCGGTCCTTCGCCTTCGGTAAAATACAGCCCCAATCCCATCGCATCTGGAATGGTTAAAATATCCGAAAATAAAATCGCCGCATCCAAATCAAAACGTGCCAAGGGTTGCAAGGTGACTTCACACGCCAACTCAGGAGTTTTACACAAGGTGAGGAAATCACCCGCTCGCTCCCGTGTCGCACGATATTCGGGTAAATAACGCCCTGCTTGTCGCATAATCCATACGGGTGTGACATCCACAGGTTGACGGAGTAGGGCGCGCAGCAAACGATCATTTTTGAGTTCAATCATGGTATTCATTCAATGGGTTGAAAATGTGAAAAGGGTATAGGATGATGAGTTATTTGAGAAAGAGATAATGACCAGTGATCGTGTTCAATGATTAGTAAAATCAAATTGTTATGATTGAAGTATTTTAAATTATTGAGTATGCCTAAATCAACATGTTATCATCGAAAAATCCTGATCTGTTGGGCACGACCGATTTTCAGAATCATTTTCCAAAATGAATTGTTGTTGATAAATATTAGTTAATCAAATTAATTGATTATGCTTTAGAAATTCTGAAATGTTAAAATAATAACCTCGACGACTACGAATATTATGATGAAGTTTGGAGGGTTGACGATGGCAAAAATAATACAGAATATGATATGGATGAGTATCACCTTAATCGCGGTGCAGGTCTATGCGGCGGATATTCGCACTGAACAGGAAAAATTGATGCTGTTAGACCTTGCGGACTTGATGAATGTAAAAGTCGATTCGGCAGCAAAAAAATCTCAAACCCTGTCTCAATCCACCGCGGCGATATTTGTGATCACGGAGGAGGATATTCGGCGTTCCGGAGCAACTCAAATCGCTGAAGTTTTGCGTATGGTGCCGGGGCTACAAGTCGCAGGGTTTAATTCTTATAGAACCGATTTGACATCTTTAAGCCATGTAGATTAAGCTGTTTCTATTTTCGTATGAACAGCGGTTTAAAAATGTCGTTAAGCGTTTGTAGAAAACCAAACGTTATTCACGTCGTCAACA
>DYNO01000179.1:0-2568 GCA_020721025.1 Thiomargarita sp.
ACTTGACACTTGCAGACAGAATCTTCAGTTGTGACTGTGGTTTAGTCATTGACCGAGATTTGAATGCTGCAATCAATCTGAATAACTATCGTTGTTAAGTAGTTAGAGTCGCGACCCGTATCAGCGAGACTTTAAACGCACGGAAGAGCAGTGTCAGACTCAGTGTATCGAGCTTCTGTGTTGACCAAGATATAAGTGTTGTATTCATAACTGAATAACATTTGTTTTACTACAAATGATTTAAGATCACTATACTAATCAACTGACCGATTTTTCCCAATTTGGATAAATTATGAGAAGGATCGCCCGCCAACGTAGGGATGCACAAGCGAAGCGTCACACACCTTTGAATTTTCAATATCTTCAGTGTGTGACCCGGTGTTGATGCATCCTACACGGACGAGATTGACTTGACTATTTCTTATATTCGTGACGAGTATAACGCTGTGGCATGGTGATTAAGCCTTGTTTTTCATAACGATCATGTCCAGAAGTCACCTTGATATCAGGCACAGAAACATGGAAGAAATTGACATCAATTCGTCCATTGTGATCTACCCAGACCTTGACGTAAGCATCGGGATTGTCAGAACTTCCCCAGTTGACATCCGTCGGACTGGCGTAAAAGAAACCCCAAGCCACCTGATCGCCTGCGGAAGTGTTGCCAGAACCGCCCAATTTGAACACACCATTGATCGCCCCTTTTTCGACAGTTTGAATCGATGTACCCGCGCCTAAATTGTAGAATGGGAGTGGGTTACGGGTGGGATTGTCTTTGACGGGTAACACGGCACTTTCAGCGGTGTCTGCAACTTCTGCTTCTGACACATTTTCACTCGGCTTATAGGTGTGGCGCACATAACGCTTGTTCATGGTACTGCGACTGTAGGATACTTTGTTGATTTCACGAATGGCACTGTAAACTTCAATGTCTGGGACAGAAACATGAAAGAAATTCACGTCGATGCGTCCGCTGTGGTCATACCAAACTTTAACAAACAAATCTGGATTTTGCTCATAACCCCAACTGACATCTTGGGGATCAGCGTAAAAATAACCCCAAATCACCCGGTCGCCTTGCGAGGTTTTTGAATCCCCGCCTTGTTTCCAAACGGCTTCGATGGGGCCCCGATCCACTTGAATCATAACTTTCATCCACAAATTATCTTCAGTCGTGGACGTTTTACCAACAGAGACTCCGCCACTGGCACTCGGTGAAGCAGCACCTTCGATTTTACGCACCCGATGATTATCGGTATCAGCAATATACAAATCACCATATTTATCGACTGCAACACTGTCAGGATAATTCAGTTGTGAAGAAATTGCGGGCCCTTTGTCACCGCCATAACCTTTTAACGAACCGGCGATAGTGGAGATGTTATTGGTTGCTGCATCGACTTTGCGAATCCGATGATTTTCCGTGTCTGCAATGAATAAATTACCACTGCTATCAATTGCGACATCGCTAGGAGAATTTAATAAAGCTCCAGTGGCTGAACCGCCGTCCCCACCATAGCCCTTACCATTGCCGACAACCGTGGTGATAATGCCATTGTTATCAATTTTACGAATCCGGTCATTGCCTTTGTCAACCACGTAAATAATCCCCGTGCTAGTCACTGTGACACGTTTGGCATTATTTAATTTGGCTTCAATGGCTCGTCCGCCGTCGCCGCTGAATCCCGCTTGACCGGTCGTGCCTGCCACCCGGATGATGGTGCCGGTGGTATCGACCTTGCGAATGGTACTGTTGCCAACATCTGCAATGTACAAATTCCCAAAACCATCAATCGCCACCCCGTCCGGATAATTCAATTCTGCATTGACCGCCACCCCGCCATCGCCCGCACTGCCCTTTGTGCCATTTCCAGCAATCGTGGTGATTGTACCGCCGGTATCGACTTTACGAATGCGGTGATTATCGGCATCGGCAATGTACAAGTTTCCCTGCTTATCGAGCGCAACTGCCCAAGGATTATTGAGCAAGGCTTGGGTTGCTGGTCCACCATCGCCATAAAAACCTTTGCGAATCTCTTTGACGTTAATTTCACCCGCCACTGTGTTGACTTCATTGTAGGGGGTTGAAGTGGTGCGACGCACCCGTTGATTGAAAGTATCAACAACATAGATACCACTTTGATGGGCGAGAACGTAACTGGGTTTATTCAGTTGTATTCGAGTATAGCCGTCGCTTCCCGAATAACTATCTCCGTTGTAACCGGCGGCACCACTGCCCAATACGGTGGTAATCTCACCAATGGCAGCATAAGCGGAATTCAGTATGCCACTGAATAAGAATAAAAACATCAAACTGCGATAGCACCTGCTTAAATGCTTTTTCATACTGACTCTCCATTAATAGTAATTTGAGACAGTAAAGATTGTAGCACAAAGGAGTGATGCAGTTGAGAGTGAATGGGCATCGTGTAGTGATAAATGTAGCTTGGATTGTCTGAATCAGAATTTGCAGGATTTTAGAATTTCCAGAATAATGGCAACGGCTATATGACAGTGATCAAGCCGCGACCACTATAGTGATCATGCCGCGACCACTATAGTGATCAT
>DYNO01000179.1:2668-6417 GCA_020721025.1 Thiomargarita sp.
TGCCGCGACCACTATAGTGATCATGCCGCGACCACTATAGTGATCATGCCGCGACTACTTAGTGATCATGCCGCGACTACTTAGTGATCATGCCGCGACTACTTAGTGATCAAGCCGCTCAATCTTCTCAATTACAACAATTGCTCAATAATCCGACTGCTCGAACAACCGGCTAAAAAATCCAATACCAATACTTGACCCCCACGCGCTTGCACACACTTTCCCCCCGCGATTTGATCAATGTGATAATCTCCCCCCTTGACCAAAATATCTGGCAATATCTCACAAATCAAGGATTCCGGCGTATCTGTGGTAAATGGAATCACCCAATCCACACATTCCAACGCATTTAATACCGCCATCCGCTGCGCCAACGGGTGAATGGGGCGCGCCTCACCTTTCAAGCGTTTCACGGAATCATCATCATTGACCGCGACAATTAAATGATCGCCGAGTTGCCGTGCTTGGGTTAAATATTGGATATGTCCGGCGTGAATCACATCAAAGCACCCATTGGTCATCACTACTTTTTCGCCATTGGCTTGAGCCATTTGAACGGCTGTTTTTAAACTATTGATTGTTTGAATTTTGCCGCGATGACTGTGCAGTGCATACTCCAATTCTGCCACGCTGACACTTGCCGCGCCCAATTTTGCAACGACCAAGCCCGCAGCTAAATTTGCCAAAGTGGTTGCTTGTGCTAACGTTTCGCCCGCTGCCAAATACACTGCCAACACCCCAATGACTGTATCTCCCGCCCCGGTCACGTCATAAACCTCTCGCGCATGGGCGGGCAAATGAAGTGGCGATTGTTGCGCTTGCAGTAACGTCATGCCCTTTTCACTGCGAGTAATTAACAATGCGTCTAGCTGTAAGTGTTGGCGTAAATTTTCGCCTTTTTCAACCAGTTGCTTTTGGGTATGACAGTAACCGACAATCGCTTCAAACTCGGCTAAATTGGGAGTTAATAAGGTTGCCCCGCGATATTTTTCAAAATCTTTGCCCTTGGGATCGACCAACACGGGCTTATGGGCAGCGCGGGCAGAGTCAATCAATAGGTGGCATTCTGTCAACGCTCCCTTGCCATAATCAGATAAAACAATTGCTTGTGCAGTTGCCAGTTGAGCTTGCATCAGTTGATGAATCTCAGTGGTTTCCAAGTGAGAATAATCTTGTTCAAAATCGAGTCGGATGAGTTGTTGGTGCCGACTGAGCACCCGCAGTTTAATAATCGTTGGAATATTCGCAAGTTGTGTAAAACAACAGTGAATTCCCCGCTCGGTTAAAAAGGTTTGAATACTGATTGCTGCTTCGTCTTGCCCTGTGACAGCAATCAAGGTTGCTTTTGCACCCAAACTACTGATATTTAAAGCCACATTGCCTGCACCACCGGGACGTTCTTCTTGTTGTTTGATGTGAACAATGGGAACTGGAGCTTCAGGGGAAATACGAGAGGTCACGCCATGCCAGTAGCGGTCAAGCATGACATCTCCCAACACTAAAATTTCTACAGTTGGAGGAAGTGCAAGGTTCATGAGATTATGTAGGTGAGAAGTTTATTCGGGGAAGCTTGCGAAGATGATAACGCCTATTGGATTGGTTCGATAAATACAATATAACTCCTATGAATTAAACATCAACGCGGTCAAAATAAAATCCAGTCCCAAAATCGCCAGCGATGAATTCACAACCGTTCGAGTGGTTGCCCGACTCACGCCTTCCGAAGTTGGCAAACAGTCATGTCCTTCAAATACTGCTATCCAACTGATGACAATACCGAACACGATACTTTTAATGATTCCATTGCCAATGTCATCAAATAGATTGACTTTTGCTTGCATTTGCGACCAAAACGCGCCTTCATCCACGCCCAACCATTCCACCACGACCATGTAACCACCCAAGATCGCCACTGCGGAAAAAATCGTCGCTAAAATGGGCATTGCAATGACACCGGCAAGCAAGCGGGGGGCAATGACTCGTTTCAAGGGATCGACTGCCATCATTTCCATTGCTGACAATTGCTCGGTTGCCTTCATCAAGCCAATTTCCGCAGTCAATGCTGAACCTGCCCGCCCGGCGAATAATAAGCCTGTCACCACCGGTCCCAATTCTCTGACTAGGGATAATGCCAGCAATACCCCAATGGAATCGGTCGCTCCAAAACCAAGCAAGCCATTGTAATATTGCAATCCCAGCACCATCCCAACGAATAATCCAGAAACCATAATAATCGTTAGGGATAGCACGCCCACCGAATAAACTTGTGCTACAAGGAGATACGGACGCGTCACTAAGCTGGGCATTCCGGCAAGGGTACGAAGGAGGAACAACTGCGCCCGCCCCAGTCGTTCAAGAATACCGAGAGTGAGCGCGCCTAATTTCTGAAAGTTATCTAGCATCATAAATGGAATCTTCGGTGAGTGGTGAAACTAAAATTATTTACGGGTAGTGAGGCGACTATCGACAAATTCCCATGTACGCGTGATATGCAATACGTCAGTTTCTTTACGCATTTCGGCAGAAAAAGGGGGGAAGGGCGCGACTTGATGAATAATTCGCAACGCGGCATTATCAAGAATGGTTTTTCCTGATGATCTAAGAATTTCTACGCGACGAATCGTTCCATTGGCATTGATGGCGACATCCAAAATCAGATCACCGGCAATTTTACGAGATTTCGCCTCTTCGGGATAGTTCAACGTGCCAATTTTTTCAACCTTGTGTTGCCAATTTTTTAAATAAGTCGCGTATTTACTTTCTTTTGCATTTAAACTGGTGATCCATTTTTCCTTTGGCGATTTCTTTGCAAGCGATTCATATTTCTGATCAATTTCTGCTTGAATACTGGCAACGGACGAGTGCAATTCTGCAATTTGATTGGTATCAATGGGATCGATAGATTCTGGCGTGGTTTGTTCGCTATCTCCTTGATCAGGAACATCTTCGATGGGGACATAATTATTCTGTGCTGCGACACTGTGCGTACTGGGTACATTGCTCGTCAATTGTTTGATATCGACTTGAGTCACGGCGGCAGCAACTTCAGCCGGTGCGGGTGTGGTTACTCGGTTCGCATTGTGATCGGGAAAGGGCGCGAGGGTGGGTGTGGAAGGACGACCTTCTTTTTCACTCCAACCGCCACCTTCTTGATTTGCCTGAGCCAGATAATTGGCATCCTCCCGCGCGTGTGAGCTATGGGTCTGAACTAAAACCACTTCTAATGTTTCACTTGAACGCGAAGCAAGTGGGGGCATGACAAAATTGACCCCAAAAATACCCACCAGATGCAACACCACCGATAAAAATACAGCGACAAACATCTGCTCTAACGCGGGCGAAATGTAAATATTGGCAAGTGTTTTTGACAAACTCATGTGATTGACCGACTATTTGCTGAACAGTTGTTCCCACAATTGCATTGCTTCGTTGTAGTGCGACATCTCATTATAATCATCGGGCATAGGCATGGGCGGAGGTTGTACCGCGGCACGTTGCGCCAATCGTTGAGCCACAGTGAACCAACTTTTGAGGGCGCGTTGATAATGTGAAAAATCATTGTACTGACTGGGCTTTGGCATGGGTTGAATCAAGACCGCTTGAGAATGCTCAGAAGCGGACGGTTTTGAAACAGTCGAGCGCGCACTTCCCACTCTTTCCCACACCGATAATGCTTCTTGATACAAACTCAAATCATTATAGAACCGATTTGACATCTTCAAACTCAGTAAAAAAGTAAAGTTTAAAAA
>DYNO01000029.1 GCA_020721025.1 Thiomargarita sp.
ATAACTTTTACAATTGGATACCAATATGAACCTTAAACAAATTATTTACTCACTGTTTTTTCTCATCGGTTGCAACAGTTTCAGCGTGTTCGCAACATCGACTGGAGATATGCTCGCTTATGAATTGCTTCGGGCGCGCCAAATGTGTGAACGTTCTCATCCTCGACGGGTTTGTCTCGAAATGGAACAGATGCGTTACAAAGAGTTGCAAGAAGGTATCAGAGAAGAAAGTAAAACTCGGCATCATGAGCGGGATCGAGACAGTCGTTCGGAAGAGCAACGGCAACGGCGTGACCGGGAAGATGCGGAACTTCAAGCTCTGAAATGTCGTTATTATCCAGAAACATGTGAATCTCGTCGTGGGGAGATCGATGAACGGATATCACAACAACAATGGTGCGAACGTTATTATACCAGACGGCAATGTCTTGAAATGTATGAAGAATCACAGTGGCAACGGAAACATCAACCTCCCGAACCGCCCATATCGCAACACCGCCCGCGTACAGAAACGTCACGAGAACAACGTCGCAGTCGGGATATCGAACGCAGTGAAACGCCACCGGCACGGATTATTGAAAGACGAAACAATCGGTTGCCAGAAAATGATGAGCGTCGTGATTCCTCGCGCAGAAATTCTGAAAATCGCGAGTCTGGTCGGTAAGAATCTTGCTGTCACTGGTCTATAATGACGTATTGCACCCACTTACATTTTTTGGATAGCCATGATGAATACTCAACGGTTATTTTACCCATTGTTTTTTCTAGTTTTATCCAGTTGCACCGGATTGGAAACTTACGATCCTTACTACCCCAGCGACACAAGCGGCTATAACACGGGTACAGCTTACCCTAATTACGATCCGTATTATAATCAAACGAATGGCAGCCGAGTGATTGTTCCGCCCCCCAACAACTATTATTACAACACGCCAACGACAACCGGTAGCGATTACGAATGGCAACGGCGACAAGCGTATGAAGCAGAACAACGGGCGCGTGATGCAGAACGACGGGCGCGTGAAGCTCAGTTAAATGCCGAACAACAGTTAGCGCGGGAACGTGAAGCACAATTAAAAACCGAACGTTCTCGTCGTGAGACTGAAATTCAACAACGTCATGAGGCAGAACGGCGGCGTGCTGAACAACAACGCGATGCCAGTCGCAGAGATTCTCGTAATAAAGAACGGGCAGATGATTTGCGTGATGATTCCAGCAGATCCAATGAAAGATCACGAGAAACTGAATCCAATTCCTCCATACCGAGCAAAGGATCACGTTCAGATTCCTCAACTCCTGCATCAAGTGGTAGAAATTCAAGCAACCGCGAAAGTGCGTGGTAGTTGTTTTTTTATGGATAAGCACCGTTGAAATTGACAAAAATTCTCTGCTGTGTTTATCCTCATCTCTATGATTCAATTGGAATTTTAATTATCATGCGTTGGTCTTGGCGCAACCTCCTCCTGCCACAAAGTTGTTATCTCTGTGGTGCAGAAAGTGTGCGTGCATTGTGTCCGGGATGTCTCGCTGATCTGCCCTACTATTCACTTGAAAATACGTGTATTTGTTGTGCCCGCCCGCTGAATCGTGAATTTGAAGAAATGTATTGCGCCTATTGTCAACAGAGCCCGCCTTTTTTCAGTCAAACTCTTCCTATTTTTTCCTATGCTTACCCAATCAACCATTTGATTATCGCCGCAAAATTTGAACAAAACTTGACCATATTGACTTTGTTAGCTGAATTAATGGCACAGCATATTGATTATCAACAAATTCCCGACGCACTCATTCCAGTCCCTTTACATTCCAAACGGTTGCGAGAACGCGGTTACAATCAATCATTAGAAATGGCAAAAATTGTGGCGCGGCAATTAGATATCCCCCTTGCAACCTCCGCTTGTGAACGAATTCGCTACACGACCCCACAAGCCCAATTAACGGGCAGTCAGCGTAAAACCAATCTGCAAGACGCATTTCGTTCAAATCATCTCAAAAAATCATGGCAACACATTGTATTAATTGACGATGTGATGACAACTGGCACGACAGTGAATGAATTAGCCTCAGTCTTGTTACAAGCAGGAATACCACGAGTGGACGTATGGTGTTGTGCGCGCACGTTGGAATATTGACAGAAAAATTGCAGATAACTCATTCTATTTCCTGATAATCTGTGACATCTTAAAGATTTGTATGAAACAAAATTAAAACATAGAGAACTCTAATTGAATGTTGTGTAAAATAAGCAAAACTAACCTGTCCCATTGATAAAAATATGAAACCACCGATTAATCATTCACCGATTTGGCAACAACTGAAAACTCATCAACATACCCTCGCAACGACTCACATGCGTCAGTTATTTGCAGAGGATGAACAGCGTTTTCAGCATTTTTCATTGGAAAGTTGTGGATTACTGTTAGATTATTCAAAGCATTTGATTACTCAAGAAACTATCAAGTTGCTCACTGATCTCGCCCGCGAAGCACAACTGGCGGAATGGATACAGCGCATGTATCAGGGTGAAAAAGTCAATCATACAGAAAATCGTGCCGCACTCCACATTGCCCTACGCAACCGGTCACAACAGCCGATCATGGTGGATGGCAAGGACGTGATGCCCGATGTGAATGCAGTGTTAAAAAAAATGCGGCATTTTACGGAGTCGGTGCGTAGTGGTCAATGGAAGGGATATACCGGCAAACCGATTGATACTATTGTGAATATTGGCATTGGTGGCTCTGATTTGGGTCCGGCAATGGTGACGCGCGCGCTACGAGCCTATCATCATCCGCGCTTAAATAGCCATTTTATTTCCAATGTCGATGCCACCCATTGGGCAGAAATTTCAGTCAAATTGAATCCAGAAACAACGTTATTTATCGTCGCCTCAAAAACTTTTACCACCCAAGAAACCATGCTAAATGCCAACAGTGCGCGGGCGTGGTTTGTTGAAAAAACTGGCGATGAATCAGTTATTGCCAAACATTTTGTCGCCGTCAGCACCGCTCAAGAAAAAGTGATTGAATTTGGGATTAATCCGCAAGAAATGTTTGAATTTTGGGACTGGGTCGGCGGGCGTTATTCGCTGTGGTCAGCGATTGGATTATCGACAGCTATCATGATTGGCATGGACAATTTTGAATCATTGCTGGCGGGCGCGCACGACATGGATCAACATTTTCTCACGGCACCTTTTGAGCAAAACATGCCGGTGTTGATCGGTTTAATTGATGTTTGGTACAGCAATTTTTTTGGTGAAGAAACCCGAGCCGTGTTACCCTATGATTTTTCTTTAGAATTATTCCCCGCTTATTTGCAACAGTTAGTGATGGAAAGTTTGGGAAAACATGTGAATCGCGATGGGCAGATGGTGGAATACACGACTTGTCCAATTATTTGGGGCGCGCCGGGCAACAATGGACAGCACGCATTTTATCAATTATTACATCAAGGTACGCACTTGGTGCCCTGTGATTTTATCATCGCCATTGACAGTCAACATTCGCTACCCAATCATCAAGATGCCGTATTATCCAACGCGTTAGCGCAAGCCCACAGTTTAATGATGGGGAGAACTGGACAGGAAACCGCCCTAGCCTTGAGTCAAGCAGGACTGTCGCAAGAAGCGTTAGCCTTACAATTACCACATCGAATTTATCGCGGCAATCAACCCAGTAATACTTTAATTTATCAAAAACTTACACCCAATGTCCTAGGTGCCCTGATTGCATTGTATGAACACAAAACTTTCGTACAAAGCGTCATTTGGAATATTAATCCGTTTGATCAATGGGGCGTAGAATTGGGTAAGGAAATGGCAAGTAAATTATTGCCCGAACTGCATTATCCTAAACCAACACAAAGACATGACAGTTCAACCGACGGTTTATTGAGTTATATCAAAGCCCGCCGTCGCTAATTTGACATCGAAATCCCACACCGGAGTTCAAATTCGACCGTTTGGACTCCAATTTATTTTGCGAACAATTATGATTACTTCATTTAAAACAGAAGGTTTAGGAGTCGGTTTTGATTTCGACATCACGCTTGAAGCAGATAAGCAAGTCTATTGTTTTATCGGTAAAAACGGAATTGGCAAAACGCAACTTTTAGAAAATATGGTGAAGTCGTTGATTTACAAACATTCCATGTTTTTCCCGCTAAATCAGGAATTTCAACAAAAATGGAAATATTCTAGTCTATTTTTTGAAAAAGGCATTTATGACAAATTTAAAGCAGAAAATTTACGCTTACCATTAAACATTGTTATTAATAAAGTTACGATTAAGGACAGAAATACACAGTCATGGAGATTTGCCAGTTTTGAGGCTATTTCCCGCAATTATATTCGTGGAAATTTCGTATGCGACAAACCGATTGTTTTTATTGGGGCGAAAAATCGCGGATTTACCAAGAATATAGATAGCAACAATATCAAAATTCTTTCAGACAGTGTGAACCGATTTATTGAAAGTTTTGAACGGACACTTTGCTATCTCAATGCTGAAGGTTTAGAACACCAAGAAATCGCCGATTGGTTTACGTCGCGCTTAATTATCAATCCAAGTTTCGTCGTGAAAAACCAAAATCGAGAACATGAAGCGGTTGCTGTGCTTGAACTGATTGATAAACTTGAGCCGGGATTAAATTTAGTGGGTCAGGATGCGCAGGGAAATAAAACTTTAAAACTGAGTTTTCATGAAGGTCAATTATTAATCAACAACATACCGTTAGACAAACTTTCAACAGGTTATGTTTCGATTATCAAGATTTTTCAAGAGATTGTTGCGGGTTATAGCGGCTGGACGAATGAATCGCAATTGAATGAAGTGGAAGGGATTGTTTTTATTGATGAACTTGAACCGCATTTGCATATCAGTTGGCAGACCAAAATTATTCGTATCTTGCGCGAATTTTTTCCCAACACGACTTTCTTTATTTCGACTCATTCACCGTTAGTATTAGCGGGATTGAACAGTGGCGAAGGCTATGAATTGGTGCGAGATGGTGAGGTAGTGAAAACTAAAATAATTGAAAATATTGAAAATTATTTGTTAAATGACATTGTGACGGAATGTTTTGGGGTGGATTTAAATCGACAAAAAATTGACAATGTGGATAAAGCCAAACAGCAGAAAACTAAAACATTGTTGTTGAATCTTGCTCAAACGTTGCAAGAGGTTGAATCATGAAGTATTTTCTCGACACCTCGTTGATTATTGATATATTGCGCGACCGTCGTCACATAGAAAAGTTACTTGCATTGGGAGAGGACAGTAAATTTTTTATTAACCGATTGGTTTATTTAGAAAGTTTACGAACCATTGATTTAGAAAAAGCCAAAGTTTTTCGCGATTCTAAAGCACTGCTCGAAAATTTTACAATTTTGGATATGAATCAAGAAATTTACGAGCAAGCGGTTCAATTTTCAAGATATTGTCGTTCTAAAGGTTTATCACTTAAGTATAATAAAAACAAGGAAAACTGCACCGCGATTGATCTGTTACACTTTATTACCGCTCAATATTACCAACTTCAATTGTTATCAAGTGATCGAGACCTAGAGAAATTGCAAACCACGTATATCGACTGGAATCATGAACAGCAACAACCTAATTCCCATAAATCAAGATAGAGATACAAAAACGAGAATGACGAGCAAAATGAACAGAAATTTATGGCATAATATGCGATTCGACTCAAGTTTACGCAGAAGGATAAGAATATGGATTGGTTGATTCAAGCAGCATGGGCGCAAAATGGGGCATCTCAAGAAAATGCTCTACTGAGCTTATTGCCCCTGATTGTTTTATTCATCGTGTTTTATTTCATGTTGATTCGCCCACAGAGCATCAGGATGAAAGAACACAAACGCATGGTTGATTCTCTCGCAAAAGGTGACGAGATTATTACCAACGGCGGATTATTGGGCAAAGTCACGAACTTAGGCGAAAATTTCGTCGTGGTTGAACTTGCTCCTAATATTGAAGTGAAACTGCAACGCCACGCGATTGCTACTGTTGTTCCCAAGGGGACACTGAAAACGTTGTAACCCTTAAAATTATTCTACGCACCGTCTAACTTGAAGTTTTGAATTACTTTTTTATCAAATTAATGGTAAAACAGGTCACTGACTCAGAATTTTAGGTTGGACTTGCTCAACTCAGAAGAATCATAACCGATGAATCAAAACCCACTTTGGAAAAATTTACTGATTATATTCGTGGTGCTGATCGCCACAGTTTACGCACTTCCCAATCTGTTTGGTGAAGACCCCGCCGTGCAAATTTCTCCCGCTTATGCCAGTGAAACACTTCTGACTGAAAGTGTCAAAGAATCTGTCGTCAATAAGTTGAAAGAAAAGAACTTAGAGTTCTCTAAAGTTGAATTTACCCCGCAACAAGTTCTGGTGCGCTTCAAAGATACCGATACGCAATTAAAAGCCTATACTTGGCTCAAAGATGAAATGAAGGGCTATGTGGTGGCACAAAACCTTGCTCCGGCTGTACCTACTTGGTTGACCATCGTGGGAGCAAAGCCGATGTATTTGGGGCTTGATTTACGGGGTGGCGTGCACTTTTTGTTGCAAATTGACATGAAGGCGGCACTGCAACAGGATGAAGAACAAATTATTGAAGAATTGCGTTCATTGTTTCGTGAAAAAAATATCCGTTACAAAGGCTTGAGCCGAGTCGCGGATGAAAAAGGTGGAATTCGCGTGAGTTTTGGTGAAGGAGCGGTACGTGATCAAGCCAATGGAATTATTCAAAAAGAATACAATGATCTGATTATCCATGCTCAAGGCGGTGCCGATGCACAGGATTTATTGTTGCAATTTACCGAACAATCGTTAAAAGATCGTCGTGCCAAGGCAGTTGAACAAAATACGACCACTTTACGCAATCGTATCAACGAGTTGGGCGTGGCAGAACCGATTATTCAGCAACAGGGCGAAGATCGGATCGTGGTGCAACTACCGGGGGTACAAGATACTGCCAGAGCTAAAGAACTTTTGGGGGCGACCGCGACATTGGAATTCCGTCTGGTCGAAGGGGAACCGGAGCAATGGATGGAAGCGCAACGCAACAATAAAATTCCACCGAATGCGCGCTTGTATAAACGTCGCGATGGTTCGCCAGTTTTATTGAAACGTCAAGTCATTGTCACAGGTGATCAAATTAACGATGCCTCGTCAACCATCGAAGACAGATCAGGTCGTCCGGCGACCGTAGTGCGTTTGGATAACAAGGGCGCGAAACGGATGCTGCAAACGACTTCAGAAAATGTGCAAAAACCGATGGCGGTGGTGTTTATTGAATATAAACCAGAAACAACAGTGGTGAATGGACAAAAAGTAACCACGCATAAAAAAGCGGAAGAAGTCATCAATGTGGCAACGATTCAAGAAGCATTTGGCAAAAATTTTCAAATTACCGGTTTAACCTCGAACGAAGCGCGGAATTTAGCGTTGTTGTTACGGGCAGGCGCGTTGAAAGCTCCAATGGAAATTGTTGAGGAACGTACCATCGGTCCAAGTTTGGGGAAGGAAAACATTGCGCAGGGCATGATTGCTGTGTTGGGGGGTATGTTGGCAGTAGTGGTATTTATGATTTTGCGCTACAGCATGTTTGGGGTGATTGCAAATATCGCTTTGTTTTTCAACTTAATTCTACTGGTTGCCGCATTATCCATGTTACAAGCAACGTTAACTTTGCCGGGGATTGCCGGGATTGTATTAACCTTGGGGATGTCGGTTGATGCCAACGTGTTGATTTTTGAGCGGATTAATGAGGAAGTGCATAATGGGAATTCGCCTCAAGCCAGTATTAGTGCGGGATTTGAAAAAGCCTTTTTGACGATTTTCGATTCCAACTTGACTACGTTGATTGCCGCGCTGATGTTGTATGCGTTCGGTTCTGGTCCTGTGAGGGGGTTTGCGGTAACGTTGTCGTTTGGAATCATCACATCGATGTTTACAGCGATCACCATCACTCGTGCGATCATTAATTTTTCTTATGGTGGACGCAAGTTGCAGAGATTGCCGCTGTAAGTTTTATGGAGTGCAAACTTAAATTTGTGCTCCGAATCCTCGTGTCAAAACCTATTTATAACGGTGATTCTCAGTGTGAAAACTTGAATTCGCTATAATTCAACGAGTTATCTGTAATTTGACAGTAATCATAACCCATTGAATACTTTCGAGATTATCTTTGCACTGAGAATTGCTGTAAAATCTTCGGCTGTTTGCCGATAATTACAAAAAACTGTCCGAACTGTTGAGTTCAAATTTCATTGTTAATTACTTCCAAAAGTGAATTCTGCACCATTGCATCTGGACGAGAAACTTTTTGTTTTATTTGATGAAATTTGAACTGCCTCATTTCCATGTTCAATAATTAATATGTAAATTTCCCAAAAATTGTTGCGTACATGCCCGCCATGAGTATTTCAACGCGTGAGGGCGACATTGTTGAGCATCCAATTTGAGTGCATTAAGAGTCGCTTGAGTTAAATTTTCATCCAAACAACCGACTGGAGTATCACGCAAAATGTCCACAGGACCTGACACAGGATAGGCAGCCACAGGCACACCAGACGCTAAGGCTTCGAGCACCACCAACCCAAAAGTATCGGTACGACTTGGAAAAACAAAGACATCTGCCGCAGCATAGTAACTTGCTAATTCTTCTCCCGCCTTCGCTCCCACAAATTTTACAGTGGGATAATGGGCGCGCAAATACTCCAATTGGGGCCCCCCGCCAACCACGTATTTCGTGCCGGGTAACTCCGCTTTCAAAAAGGCTTCGATATTTTTTTCCACCGCCACCCGTCCGACATACATGGAAATTGGGCGCGGGTCGGTCAAAAAATCTTTGGGGCGCGGACGAAATAGTTCGACATCCACCCCACGAGACCAAGGAACTAAGTGTTGAAACCCTTCTTTTTCCAAAGAGCCACGCATACTCGGTGTCGCCACCATGACGCTTTTTGACAGGTGATGAAACCAACGCAGAAAACGATAACCCCAACGGGGCGGAATACCCAGTCGAGCATACACGTATTCGGGAAATTTGGTGTGAAATGAGGTTGTAAAAGAAAGTTTGAGAGCTTGACAGGCATTGCGCCCTGCCCACCCAAGGGGTCCTTCCGTCGCAATGTGAATGCAGTCAGGACGAAAGGTGTGAATAAAATCAATAACTTTATGCCGGGCAGGTTGAATCACTAAACGAATTTCAGGATAGGAAGGACACGGAATGGTACGAAATAAATCTGGACTGATGACCTCAACTTGATGCCCTAGATTCTCTAAATGTTGTTTTGTCGTCGATAAGGTGCGTACTACGCCGTTAATCTGGGGCAGCCATGCGTCCGATATTATCAGGATTTTCATCGAAATCTTCCTGCGTGGAACTAAGATGATGGTTATCTGTCCAATGAACAATGAAAAGTTGTCCATTCCAATCTTCCACCAACGCAGTACAACTTTCTACCCAGTCGCCATCATTGCAATAGAGAATACCTTCAACATTGCGAACTTCCGCTTTGTGAATATGCCCACAAATAATTCCATCAAGTTTGCGCTTACGGGCTTCATCTGCCAAGGTGGCTTCAAATGCACTGATGAAGTTCACTGCATTTTTGACCTTGTGTTTTAAATAAGCAGACAATGACCAGTAAGAATAGCCTAGTTTGCGTCGTCCCCAGTTGAACACCAAATTCACCGTCAACATCACGTTATACGCCCAATCGCCGAGATGAGCCAACCATTTGGCATGTTCAACCACTCCATCGAGCGCGTCCCCATGAACGATGAGAAACTTACGTCCGTCTGCGGTGATATGTATCATTTCATCGACAAGCGAAATCCCGCCAAATTGCATCGGCACATAATCACGCAACACTTCGTCGTGATTACCGGGGATGTAATAAACTTTGGTGCCTTTACGGGCTTTACGCAAAATTTTCTGAACCACGTCATTATGGCTTTGTTTCCAATACCATGATTTTTTTAATCGCCAGCCATCGACAATATCGCCAACTAAATAGAGATATTCAGATTCATGGCAGCGTAAAAAATCGAGTAGAAACTCTGCCTTACAGCCGCGAGTACCAAGATGGACATCGGAAATCCAGATGGCACGGTAGTGCTTGGTCATGGAAGTCAATCTGTTCTACCTAACTTTAATGTGTTAATGTTCGGTTAAAACATGCGTTAATGTAACATGTTTATGTGGCAGACATGTGACACTGAGATTGCAGGAATATTTCAATATCACTATGACTTTGTTTTATATGATGCTAGAGTGAAGATGATGGAAAATGAAGTTCACTCCAGCATAAAATTCTACACGCTGAACGCGTGATAAACGGCAATTATTTGGTGTGCTTTTTGCTGTTTAACTGTTAAGAAACAACTTCTTGATTGGGTAACAACGAACCTTGTAAAAACTTATCAACTCTCTCGGCGTATTCAAAACCTTTTATCCAATAAAGATGTTCTTCTGTACCCACTGCATAAGGGCAGGCGGGAACAGGTTTTTTATCATAATGGCAAGTGCGGAATCCATCAAGGTAAATGTTAATCAGTTTTAACTTGGTCATAAATATTGCCTTCTGTAGGGGAGGGAGTGACATTGTACCGTGTAACTCAAACAATGCTGTCTGACAGTATAACACAGGTATCGTGTGAAACTTGGATAGTCATTTGAATTTTCAACCATTCACTCTATTTGTTTTATTTTAAAATCAATAGGTTATTTTCTATTTCATCCTACCTCATCAATATTAAAAATGGCTACATTCTATTTATTTTTCTATCTTATCACTATATTCAATGAATTGGGGCGCGCTCACTTGCATTTTCTGATCACTGAGCAAGCGAAACCGATACAGTATGGACTGACTGTCATCGCCGGGATTCAAAATTTCACTTTCCACTTTGATTTCTTTCACCGTCCAATTTTCATATCGACTGCGCTGCGGCGTAACTGCTTGCCACACCTGCGTTTGATCTGAAGCAATCTGCAATTTTCCACGAATGAACCGAGCGGCAAACCATAAGGGGCGGCGATTTTTGACATACGTCCAGCTTAATACTGCACTTTTATTTGCTGGAAGGTCGAAGCGATACCAATTCTCCCCCACGCTATGGCTATTTTGATCGGGCAGTTGGCTAAAATCGACTGAAGCATGATAGCGAGCAAGCTGTTGTTGAATTGTTGATATATTTGTCGTATCAAGTTGAAATATTTGAAAGTGCGTGAGTAAATCCCCTATTTGTAAATAAGGCGTGGCTTTATTGTCGGATGCCTCAAAGGAACCCTGCGTGCGCGCGGTAGGAAGTGCCCAAGTCAATAGATTGAATAATAGTAGAAAAATGAGGAGGAAGTATTTGAAAATAGGATACATAAGCTGAACCAAAATTCGAGAAATGAACACGATTAAAGTATCAGAATGAGATTATTTGTCTGAGTCCTCGTCTGACAAAATTATATCTGAAAAAGTGAAATGATTCAATCAGTCTGTCGCGGTATGTCGAAAGATTTAAAGAACCCATAAAATAAAAAAAGGTGCTCACCAAACATGGCAGCACCTTTCTTGTTGAATCAACATCAGTTTACTGAGCAAATGAGTTTATCCCATCTGCTCAGTGAGTTTTAACTACTTGGTGGCTGAAATGATGTAGTCCAGATGGAAGATACTCTTTCCTGAACTGTCAACTTCTTCCAACGCATAGCAGTAATCATTACCCGCTTTAGCCGTTGCATCCAGATGGCTGTACGCTGCACCGTTGTGAATACTACCCATTGCAGAAATCAATTGTTCCGTCACTTGCGTCACGTATCTGAACTCATTCAATGCGGTATCTTTACAACTGCGATTCGCTGCGGGTTGCGCCCGCCACACATTGAAACCAACGGTTGCCACTTCAGCATTGGTATTCCATTGTAACATCACGCCATTTTCAAGCGTAGTTGCTGTGAAATGGTTTAACGTTGCTAACAATGGTTTTTCATCTGTGTCAATCACTGGAGGTTCTTCTGGTATTGCAGTGGTCGGGTGCGAAGTCGCGTCGGCAGGATTGGTGCCTTGTGCAAATTCATCCGCATTACTGTAACCATCCCCGTCAGCGTCTTCAGCAGCATCGACTTTATTCAATGGATTCAGACCGTTGTTAATTTCCCACGTATCAGGAATATTATCATTGTCATTGTCATCATCCACCACATCTTTCACGCCATCGCCATCGCTATCCGTATCTTGCGCACGAGTTTCTAACGTGTAATCCACGCCGCCCACCAGTTCGCCATCGACCGATTCTTGCACGCTCAAGTTGTATTCATGTGAAGTTCCCGGTACTGGCATGGGTTCATACGCATCAACACGCACCTTGATTGGCAATTCTTCGCCGGCTTCCATTGGAATACCCGTAATCGTTGCTGGAGCGTTGGTCAATTCGACTTCCGTACCACCGATTGGCTTGATATTGCTACCTTCACCACCGGCTGCCTGCCACCGATCAAACAAGTCACCCCCCAAATCAACGATAATGCGTGCGCCGTCACCTTGAACGAAGTTTTCTTTTTCTTCAAATTTCAGATCAACTTTCGCCGCGGTATCTTTCGGATTGGCAACGGTCGTTTCAAACTTATTGGTCACTTTGTCTAAGAAACCAACGATGTTGAAGTTCCGCCACACGATGTTGTTGTTATTGAAGGTGTTGGTAACAGAATTTGTTCCTTCAACCACTTTCATCGGGTCTTCGGCATTGAGCAAACGCACGTAGAAGCAATAATGACCGGGTTTCGGAATCGCATTCTTATCCCAAGTAATCGCAACATTCTTCATGGCATTTGGCGCAAGTTCATCAACCATTGCTTTACCGACCAATGTCCACCCTGAAGGCCAGCGCGTGCTCAATGAAGCCTGCACCCGGTAAACTTCCACAGTGGTATTGATTGCCGTCTTAGTGCCACGATTTCTCACCTTGACATAGACGAAATTATCTTGACCCATCTTGGCATCTTGATGACGGTAAACGCTATCGTTTTGATTTCTCACCCATACGTCTGGACTTGACCAAATATTTTTGCTGACCTTGTTCGGTTCAACGCCATTATCTGGTGCGGGATCAGCAGACCATACGTCAACTTTCGCTGCAACGTTCGGATTGGTGCCTGCCTTGAATTCATCAGCATTGGACACACCATCTTTATCAGCATCTTCAGTTGAATCAACGACATCCAATGGATTCAAGCCGTGTTCAATTTCCCATGCATCCGGAATACCATCGTTGTCATTATCATCATCGTTGACATCTTTAATGCCATCCGCATCGCTATCCGTATCAAGCGCACGAGTTTCTACGGTAAAGTCCACACCGCCCGCCACTTCGCCATCTTCCAGTTCTTGGATACTGAAATGATATTGATGAGATTCTCCCGGTACAGGCATCGGTTGTAAGGCTTCAACACGAATATGAACAGGTAAATCTTCTTCTGGCAGCATTGGAATGCCCAAAATCTTCGCAGGTGTGCCGAGTAATTCAACCTCTGTTCCACCAATCGCTTTGATATTTTGACCTTGACCACCCGCCGCTTGCCACCGGTCGAATAAGACACCGAGATCAACAATGGCTTTGGCACCGTTGTTATCTAACATCTTTTCCGGTTCGTTGATCAACAAATCAATCTTCGCAGGGGTAGTTTTGCTATTTTGCGCGGTTACCGTGATTTTGTCAGCGACTTTCTTAGTCAAACCAACGATGTCGAAGTTTCTCCATGCAATGTTGTTGTTATTGCGAGTGTTCAATTCAGCATTGTTGATTTCTTTGAACGCCATTGGATCAGCGTCATTGAGCAAGCGCACGTAGAAGCAATAATGACCGGGTTTAGGAATGGTATTGCTTGCCCATTTCACCACTGTACGTTGTGTCGCACCGGGTGCCAGTTCTGCAACGTTGGTCGTACCGACTAAATCCCAACCTTTGGGCCACGCATTGCCTAAGCCCGCGCCCTTGTTCATGCGATAGACTTCGACCGTCGTGTTTTTCGCCGGCAACGCGCCACGATTGTTGACGTTGACGTTGACAAAGTTATCTTGTCCCACCTTGACATTTTGATGTTTATTCACACCATCGTCCTGGTTACGCACCCACACGTCAGGACTGATCCACAGAGCTTTACTGACACTGTTGGGTTCAACACCTTGATCTGGCGTAGGATCATGAGCCCATACGTCTGGACCCACTTTTTCTTCCGCCACGATTAGGGGCAGATTGGTTTGCATCTTGAAGTTCGATTGGTTGGTATGCCGTTCGGCGAAGAACCCATCCAATGGATAAGTTTTGCCAACCGTCAATCCCAAGCTATCCAGATCAACTGATTTAGTTTGAGCACTGTGCGCGCCGCCTAAATCAACTGCCAGTTTGCCATCCATGAAAACCCAAACGTCATCGTCACCGGTGAAACTAAACTTTTGTCCCTTCTGATAAGTGAACTTGCTGTGAATTTCGTAGGTAAAGTGGAAGTTACGCGCCTTGCCTTCGTTGCCGAGCAATTTATTATCAATCGGGTAAAAGCCACCATCGCCGTTTTTGGCAAGCGGCAAACTGTCGTAGGTGTATAAACCATCCCACCTTTCTTCAGTTCAATCGTATAAGTGGTTGTTCTTGCAGGGTCAGTGCCATTGTACCAATCGGATAACTTGCTAATATTGCACTTTGACAGGGCGATAGAAGAAGCAACCGGTTTGCCATCTGCACCTAAAGTAGATTCTACGCACCCGGCACCACTTTTCGTGGAACTTTGTTCAAAGTCAACATGTTTGGTTGCAGCGGTGCCCCAGCCAGAAAAATCCCGCACAATCCCTTCAATCGTGATACTACTTGTTGATGGAGTTGTCGGGTCAGCGGTAGGCATTGCTGTGACGGGAGTTACAGGCGTAGCTGTGACCGGAGTCGTTGTAGTCACTTCCCTAGTGCAATCTGGACCAGAAACCGTACCGGTGCCATACACGTTTGCAGTCTTGGCTAAAACTGGAACGTCTTTTTTCTGATAGACTTTATCCATCGTGACCGTAAAAGTTCCGCCAGAGGTATCCCACTTAATTAATGGAGAACTCTTGACCGCGGTCGCCGCGCCGGGAGCCGGATCAGCACTGCTCGGATCGCCGCTGGGTTGCTTGGTACCATTGCCAGAAATATTCGTGACGCTGTTTAAACAACTTCCCAACGATAAATCCCAATGACTTAAAGCCTTACCTTTAACCCATTCAACCTGCAATAATCTTTATAATTCAGTTGCGTGATTTACATTGAGACCCGTGAATAGATGGTTTTCGAGAGGAAATTCAGCGTTGCTGACAACATTTTGCTTGCATTTAGTGTTACGTCTTGCAATACGGGCTATAATTAAAAAAACATTTATTGTACAAAACTTGCTTTGAGATTTTTTAGGAATGACGCACTTGGGATACCAATCAGTTTGATTCGTTTGAATTGTGTAACTCTCAGATTTTTCATGAGTAATGGACTGATCAACTCATTTGCAACACGCTACTTTTAAGGTTAAACATGGAACCACTTATTATGTTACAACACAAAATAAAATTTCAACGGATGGCACGACTTTTTTATCTAATTTTGCTCTGCGGCGTGATTGGGGGCGGAGTCACTATCGCACATGCGGAAGGCGGGTACAATTACGCAACCCAGTGGGGAACGTTGGGGAACGGATTGGGGCAGTTCAATCGCCCGGTCAGTATCGCCATTGATAAACAAGGCAATCTCTATGTTGCGGATATGTATAATCATCGTATCCAAAAATTTAACAGCAACGGCACTTATGTGACGCAATGGGGCACGTTTGGAGCAGGTCAAGGGCAGTTCAGCAGTCCGAGCGCAGTTGCTGTGGATAGTCGTGGTTATGTGTATGTGGCGGACAGTAATAATTATCGAATTCAACAGTTTAACAGCAATGGCAGTTATCTCACTCAGTGGGGCAGTTTGGGGGCGGGGGATGGACAATTCTTTTTTCCTAGCAGTGTTTCTGTCGATAGCAACGGCAATGTGTTTGTTATCACGAATAATCAGCGGACAACGCTACAGTTCAACGTCAATGCCAGTTGGAATAATCAAGGCGCGCAACCCTTCACCAAACCTTACGGCGTGACTGTGGATGTGGAAGGCAATATTTATGTTGTTGATTATGTGAATCATCGCATTAGAAAATTTAACCGTTATGGGGGTGCGATCATGCAATGGGGCAGTCGGGGAAGTGGCGTGGGGCAATTTCAAGCACCGGAAGGCATTGCTGTTGACAGTCAAGGGAATGTTTATGTTGCCGATACCGGTAATCACCGAATTCAAAAGTTTACCACCACCACGCCCATTTCTAACAACACCTATCTTTCCAAACTTGACGGTATCAGTGCCAATGCCCACGTCGGCGATAGACCGTTGATTGCTGGGATTCTTATTTCTGGAGGCACCAAGCGAGTGATGGTGCGAGCTTCCAGTGTTGAAGGCGTGCTTGATCCCGCAGTCGAAATCTTCACCTATCCCGACAGAAAATCGGTTGCAAAAAATGACGCTTGGGTAGCTCATCCCGCCGCCGCTGAATTGACCGCCAATAAACTTACTCCCGCCCGCAGTACCGATGCCGCCATGATTCTTGAATTATCACCGGGACTTTACACCGCCGAAGTGACTCGCAACACGCCACTTGCTGGGCTGGGAATTGTCGAAGTTTATGATATGAATGTATTTACCGGCATGTCACATTCGTCTCAATTCGGTGGCATCAGTGCCAATGCGTATATTGGTGACAAGCCGATGATATCAGGAATTTTAATCTCAGGCGGGACGAAACGTCTCATGGTACGCGCTTCGAGTGTGGATGGCATGATTGATCCATCGGTTGAAGTGTTTACTTATCCCGATAGACAATCACTCGGCAAAAACGACGCATGGACGACTGATCCGCTCATGGCAACTGAATTGACTGCAAAACAATTTACCCCAGCGCGAACTACCGACGCGGCGATGATTCTCGAACTGCCGCCGGGTTTATACACTGCCGAAGTCACACGCACGCCCGGTACGACCAATTTTGGAGCGGGAATTCTTGAAGTTTATGACATAGATTAAAATTAACCACGTTTTTAAAACCTGTCAGGTTTCAGAAATCTGGCGGGTTTAAAAAATAATCTTTAAAATCAATGAGTTCTATGATGAAAGCTGAGATTCTTGCTGTTTTTTATAAACATGACTGATCGCGTTGCCTAATCCAATTTCATCCAAAGCAGCAACGATACTCTCATGAAATAATCCGCATTCACTTTCTAACAAATCAATAAAAATTTTAGCTGCCAACAACATTTTGACGGCAGGATCATTGACCAAGAACGCACCCCGCAACCCATTCTCTTCCAAAGCAATTTCTAAAACTTCTTCTTCCATCGCATCGACCAGCACATCACGAAAAGGTTTGTCAGGCGGCGTTTGCAATAAATCAATCATTGCTCTCGTCAGCATGGACTTGGTTTGCTCATCGCTTAATAACACCGTTTTTGGCACAATGTGTTCCATTTCAATAGATTCCTAGTTAAGATAAATGGGTTACATCTTGAAAATTGGGATAAATTCCGTCATACTTCGGATTGTTTTGAACCATGATCGGGAATGACGCAGTTCAAATCTTGACGTTCAATCAAATTTCGTTTTATCTGAAGAAATTGATGATAACATTTGAACTGGTCGCTTCCTCATGCCAAATTCTTATAAAAAATTAGGTCATCACTTTCACGCCGCTGTCTGTGCCAAGCAACAAAACATCCGCGGGACGTTGGGCAAAAATTCCATTACAAACCACTCCAGCGATTTGATTCAATTGCGTTTCTAATTTCACCGGTTCAAGAATTTGCAAGTTGTGAACATCTAAAATCAGATTGCCGTTATCGGTGATCACCCCTTCTCGCCACACGGGTTTCCCGCCCAATTTGACCAATTCACGCGCCACATAACTACGCGCCATTGGGATGACCTCGACGGGTAAGGGAAAACGCCCCAGCATTTCGACTAATTTAGAATCATCGGTAATACAGACGAATTTCCTACTGACCGCGGCGACAATCTTTTCCCGTGTCAATGCGCCGCCACCGCCCTTAATCAAGTGTAAATGATGGGTTGCCTCGTCCGCGCCGTCAACGTAAACTGAAATTTCATTGACACCATTCAAATCGAGCACCGGAATATGATGAGATTTAAGGCGTTGTGCGGTCGCGCTGGAACTGGCAACTGTCCCTTCAATTTTGTGTTTCATGGTTGCCAGTGCATCAATAAAGAAATTGGCAGTGCTGCCTGTCCCCACACCAATGATTGTGTCAGGTTCAACATATTCTAAAGCCGCTTTTGCAACAAGTTGTTTCTTTTCATCGGAATTTAACATCTATCCTCCATAAAGTGAGCAAACGGTTGTTTTTAATATCATTTAACAGAATTTCTATCCAATTTTTCAAAATTCCGGGAGTTACGCAGTTCAAAATGTAACTTGGATTTAATTCAATCAGTTGGCATTTCAAGTGCGTAACTTCTAAACTTTAATGATGAAAATCAGGATTCACATCCCAATTATTTTCACTACTCATGATAAGTGTTAGCGATACTCAAACGACCCAAACCAATGATCGCCACTTCAGGCAAGGATTTCACCAGGGCATTGGGTCCAATAAATTCAAACAATCCAGCTTCATGTTGCACACCGGCGGGATCAACAATTTCATTTAACGTGCGTCCATTGCCCCGGAAATGTTCAAAAATACTCAGTTTTTTCTCCAATAAATCGCGATACACCCAATCTGACCCGCCAACCGTCTTCAATTGCGAATAACTGGTAGTTTTTACCCGTTGAATGCCTTCCGCAGGAAAACTTAACACAAAATATTTTTGCGCGGGCGTGTTATAAAACAACTGGTTCGGTGCAAATTCACCCTTTTTACTCGGTTCGACCGTTGCCACCTCCGTTAAGCGATAAAACACGGTCATCACATTATCCCAAAGTTGGTGCATAGATTTTGTTCATCCATTCCATCGGCAATTCACCATTTCTCACATCCGAGAAAGTGACACTACTGGGATAGCTGAAAATAATCGCCACCATGTCAGTATCCCGTTGCCACCGAATAATGTCTTCTGCCTCGTAACCGATATCAAGATAGATGTCTAACAAAGACTTACCGTAAATACCTTCGGGCGTAGTAAAAAATACAAACGGCTTGGTGCCCAAAATTGCGCTATCACTGATTTTATTTTCCTCAGTCAACGTATATTTACGAGGCGCGATACGCACAAAATAATTGGTGCTGGTGGACAGAGCTTCGTAAGGAATTTTGGGATAAGCAAGATTTTGAGCGCGCCGCACAACTTCCTGCAAACTACTGGAAAGACTCGCAATATCATCAGGATAGAGCAAATCACGTTCTTTTGCCATCGTTGGCGTACCGAAAGCAAGACATATCAAAACAATAAACGAGCTAACTAATTTAAGCATCAGGTAATTCCTCTGGAGTGGTTATCACTTGACATTGTAATTATCTTAAAGTTAGATGTAAAGAATTTCATGAATTCATTGACCAACTGATTGATAAATATGAGATAAAATGATAGAATAGATAAAAACAGAAATCACATTGTGTAATTATAAATTTCAGGTGTATCATCGTGATGACAGCGTAAACTTATTCTAAAACCCGCGCTTTTATGTTATGCTTGTGGTAAATAAATAACAGCATGTTGCATTTCTGCTCTGTGACACTTTCAATTCCCTTTCAAAGATGTCTGATATTCGTCCTACATGAAACTGATTCGTAATTTTTCTATCATCGCACACATAGATCATGGTAAATCAACCTTGGCTGATCGCTTCATTCAAACCTGCGGCGGTCTGGCTGAACGAGAAATGGAAGCACAAGTGCTTGATTCTATGGATTTAGAGCGTGAACGCGGTATCACTATTAAAGCCCAAAGTGTGACGCTAAATTATCGGGCAAAAGATGGACAAACGTATCAACTCAACTTTATTGATACACCGGGACATGTGGATTTTTCGTATGAAGTTTCTCGTTCTCTCGCAGCGTGTGAGGGGGCATTACTCGTGGTCGATGCCGCGCAAGGGGTTGAAGCCCAAAGTGTTGCCAATTGTTACACCGCGATTGAGCAAGGTTTAGAAGTGGTTCCCGTATTGAATAAAATTGATCTGCCCTCTGCGGAGCCGGAACGGGTGATCAAGCAAATTGAAGAAATCATTGGAATTGAAGCCAAAACCGCGATCCATGTCAGTGCGAAAACGGGCGTAGGCATCACGGAGTTGCTCGAATCGTTGATTGAACGCATTCCTCCGCCAAAAGGCAGTCCGGACAATCCGTTGCAAGCTCTGATTATTGATTCGTGGTTTGACAATTACTTAGGCGTGGTATCCTTAGTACGAGTGATGCAAGGACGGATGTATAAACGTCAGAAAATGCAAGTGATGTCAACGGGACGCAATTTCTTGGTTGACAAAGTGGGAATTTTCACGCCAAAACGTCAAGAATGTGACGCACTCGAAGCCGGTGAAGTGGGCTTTGTGATTGCAAATATTAAAGAAATTGGTGGCGCGCCAGTCGGTGACACGTTAACCGATGCAGATCGCCCAACCACGACTCCCTTGCCCGGTTTTAAAATGATTAAACCACGGGTATTTGCTGGCATGTTTCCGATAGACTCCGCTGATTTTGAACGCTTTCGGGAGGCTTTATCGAAATTACGCTTGAACGATGCGGCATTGTTTTATGAGCCAGAAAATTCACAAGCCCTTGGTTTTGGATTTCGTTGCGGTTTTCTCGGCATGTTACACATGGAAATCGTGCAAGAACGTTTAGAACGGGAATATGAACTCAATCTGATTACCAGCGCGCCAACCGTGATTTATGAAATCCTGACCACGAAGGACGAAATTATCACCATTGACAACCCCTCAGAATTACCGATGGGCAGTGGCGTGAAAGAAATTCGTGAACCGATTGTTGAAGCCAATATTCTGGTACCGCAGGAATATGTCGGCAATATCATGACCTTGTGCATCGACAAACGCGGCGTGCAGACCAAGTTACATTACGTTGGTTCTCAAGTGGCATTGAGTTACGAACTGCCGATGAGCGAATTGATCAGTGACTTTTTTGACCGTTTGAAATCGCTGAGTCGGGGTTATGCCTCGTTAGATTACAATATCTTACGGTTTCAAGCTGCCGATTTGGTCAAGTTGGACGTGCTGATCAATGGCGAAAAAGTGGATGCTTTGTCGATCATCGTGCATCGCGCCCACAGCACCTCACGAGGTCGGGAATTGGTTGAACGAATGAAAGAAGTGATTCCGCGGCAAATGTTTGATGTAGCGATTCAAGCGGCGATTGGGGCGCAAATTATCGCTCGTCAGACAGTCAAAGCCATGCGTAAAAATGTGTTAGCAAAATGCTATGGCGGTGACGTGACGCGGAAGAAAAAATTGCTGGAGAAACAAAAAGAAGGTAAAAAACGTATGAAGCAACTGGGGACGGTTTCCATTCCACAAGAAGCCTTTTTAGCCGTGTTACACATTGGGAAAGACAAATGAATTGGGATTTAGCAGCTTTTTTAGTGATTTTAATTGCAATCAGCCTAGTATTATGGTTATACGACATCTTGTTCTTAATGTCACGGCGTAACGAATTGAAAGAACGCATGTCTTCGGAATTGAGAACGGAAGAAGAAATCGCCGAAGTCACGCGTCCCCCTTTTTTAGTCGATTTGGCGCGCTCCCTGTTACCCATTTTTCTTATCGTATTGATTTTACGCTCATTTTTAGCTGAACCGTTTCGCATTCCCTCCGGTTCCATGATGCCGACATTGTTGGTTGGGGATTTTATCTTGGTGAACAAATTCACGTATGGGATTCGTTTACCTGTGATAAATCAAAAAATTATCTCAATCAGTGAACCAAAACGCGGCGATGTGGTGGTGTTTCGTTACCCCGAAGACCCCAAAATTCCCTATATCAAAAGAGTGGTGGGATTGCCGGGCGACCATCTGATGTATCACATTGCCAATAAAACGTTATATATCAACGGCGAACCTATCCCACAAAAAACAGTTGGTTCTTATCAGGGGGTGGGGGAAGGCAGCGGCATGACTGGGGCGGATGAAAAAATCGAGAACTTACAAGGTGTTGAACATTCTGTCCTGCTCTACCAAAACCGTAATTTTAACGCAGTCATGCCATACATCAACATGACCATACCGCCTAAACATTATTTTGTATTAGGGGATAATCGCGACAACAGTCGGGACAGTCGTTTTTGGGGCACCGTGCCGGAGGAGAATTTAATCGGCAAAGCGTTTTTGATTTGGATGAATTGGGATCGTGGGGTCAATTGGGATCGTATCGGGCAAAATATCCGTTAAATCAACGTGTTGGAGCTAGAGCAATTTGATTGATTGCCAAACCTGAAAATAAAAGTTTACTATCACTTTCATTATTCAGGTTTGCTCACCCTACCCCTTGACCGTCCCATTCATTTTTAATTTAATCACTTCCAAACTTTCTAAACCTTCATTATCAACCACTTTCACCGCGATGGCGTGCGCGCCCACTTTGAATTTTTCAATCTGTTTGCCAATTTTATCAATCAAAACATCCGCTTTGAAACCTTCTTCGGCTTGATAACTGAAATCCCACGCGTAGAACTCAATGCCCGCGTCAGACTCACCTTGTGCAGTGAATTCAATTTCTCGGCTGCCCTTGCTGTCTAATCCTAAATCTTGGAAAATGACGCTTAACTTCGGTTTTTTGGCAATTGGCACGATTTCATCAACTTTGAGCAACTGAATGATTGTATTTTCTTCATTTTTTAGCCGCGCGACTTCTTGAATTGCCCCCTTGCCAAAACTGAACGCAATGATAATTCCAACGGGTTCATGATTGGCGACTTGTTTCTCGAACAGATTATTGTCAAAACGTTTGCACGCAGATTGAAATTTATCAATGACTTCGCGCCCAATACTGTCAGAACGTTTCACTTGAATCGCTAAACCGTCCTTACTGCGTCCATCAATACCCAAATCATTGCGCTGTTTGAGATTCGGAGTGCCGCCAAGTTGTTGAATTATCCATGATTCAAACTGAAACGCATTTTGGTAGCGCAGCGTGTCATAATCGTATTTATGGAGTTGCACAACAAACGGATTTGAAAACAAATCTTGATGTTTCTGCAACCGCATTTCTGAAATTTTAATCGCTTGCACCGATTGATCAATCCCAATCCAGTTTCTTTTCAATTTATCCGCCACCGCCACCGTCGTCCCACCGCCTACAAACGGGTCTAAAATCACATCATTTTCATTTGAAGCACACAAAATAATCCGCTCAAGCAAGGCTTCCGGTTTTTGTGTCGGATAACCGATGCGTTGGGTTCTGTCAGCCGGTTGTAGCATTGAAATACGCCAAACATCATCGA
>DYNO01000180.1 GCA_020721025.1 Thiomargarita sp.
GGGTTATAGACCTGTTTCACTTGGTATTAAAGATTTCAAATCGGTTCTATACGCCCACTTAACCGCACGCACTGAAACATTGTTGATTGAAGAAACTCAGTCGCCTACCAATTTAGGGCAGCAATTGCATCAATATGAATATGATATGCAAGAAATCTTGATCTCCGAATTACCCTTGCCAGCTAAACAGGGTGCGGCGTGTCGGCATTGTGGAATGTGTGATGTTTTGGAAAACGAGTTGAAAACGTGGTTAGATCGCGACAATTCTTGAATTTTTGGTAGTGCCACACAAGTCAGGATGACAATATTTTTCAGAGATTTCTCGTTCCCATGCGCCGGCGTGGGAATGCCGTCCAGACGCGCCAGCGTCACCGGTTCAAATTCTATGAGTTCAACAATTTGTATTCATCTCTTCATTTCAACGAAGCGACAATTTTTCATCAAGATGATAAAAAAACAATCAGTTAAAAATCATCACTCGTGACGCTGGCGCGTCTGGACGACATTCCCACGCCGGCGCATGGGAACGAGGAAACTGATTGCTTTTTATTATGTTGATAGAAAATTATTCTCATATTGAAATAGAGAGATGGCTACAAAATTGTTAAACCCATCAAATGACGCTGGCGCGTCTGGACGGCATTCCCACGCGGCGCATGGGAACGAGGAATTCTTTGTTTTATTTAACAATATTTACCATGTTCATTTTGTAAAGTTTTGGTGATTTACTTTTCTGCGATGGAATGCAGCACCTTATCCCGCCATAATACAGTTTTTGCTGCTACGTCACGAATGTCTAATGAAGTCAGGGCACGGGATTTTAACAAGTGTTTGCCGGCAATCCACACGTCTGTCACGCGTTCCCGACTCACCGAGTAAACTAATTGCGACAGTATGTCATAAATTGGTTGTGTTTCAATCTGTTGCATGTCAATGGCGACTAAATCGGCAGCTTTGCCGGCTTCCAACGATCCCGTCAGGTGATCAATCCCCAATGCCCGCGCGCCGTTCAACGTTGCCATTTGTAACGCAACATTGGCAGGAATGCTTTTCGCATTTTGAGAAACACCCTTCGCCAACAATGCCGCAGTACGCATTTCCCCCAACATGTCTAAATCGTCATTGCTTGCCGCGCCATCCGTTCCCAATGCCACATTCACCCCTGCTTGATGCAATTGAGTGATCGGACAAAAACCGCTGGCGAGTTTCAAATTGGATTCGGGACAATGCAGAACATGGACTGATTTTTCAGCAAGTTGGGTGATTTCCGCTTCGGTTAATTGCGTCAGATGAACTGCCAAGGTGCGAGAGGATAAAACGCCCAATTTATCTAAACGCTCCAATGGACGCAGTTGATATTGTGCCAACGATTGCGTAATTTCATCGGCAGTTTCATGTACATGGATGTGAAAACGTAAATCCAAAGATTCTGCCAATTGATAGGCGGCTTGCAAGGGTGCGTCAGAAACGGTGTAAGGCGCGTGGGGGGAAACAGTGAATTTAAGCAACGGATGTTGTTCAAAACGTTGATAAACTTCGCGCCCCTTTTGTAAATATTCGTCCGGATTTTGTGCCCACACGGTGGGAAAATCAATGACTATCAGACCAATACTGGCGCGCATTCCCACTTGTTCCGCGACTTCTGCAACTACGTCGGGGAAAAAATACATGTCGTTGAAACAAGTGACTCCGCCGCGCAACATTTCCGCGATGGCGAGTTTGGTTCCCTCCGCCACAAATTCCCGACTGACACATGCGGTTTCAGCGCGCCAAATTCGCTGCGTCAACCAATCCGAGAGCGGTAAATCACTGGCAAAACCACGTAATAAAGTCATCGCGGCGTGGGTGTGGGTATTGATCAGACCGGGAATCACTAGATGTGTATTTAAACGATGGGTCAGGCGGGCGGTAAATGAACTGGCAGCTTGATCACTGGGCAGAATGGCGATAATTTTGCCTTCATTGATCGCGATGGCGTGATGTTCATACACCACGTTCTCTGGGACGACGGGGATAATCCAGCCGGCATAAATGAGTGTGTCAACGTTTTGCATAGACGTGATGTCAGTGGTTGATTAATCAGTAAAATAAATTAGTTGTTTAAAATCAACAGGTTCATCGCTCAATAAAATTCTAAAAAAGTGAGCGTTTAAACATTTTCATCTAACAACAGATGGTTGAGAAAATGAATTTTTTATTTCATCTTGGGGTACAAACCTTCACATTGGGCTTCCGGATGCTCGGGCTCGAATGATTGTGGCAACCCTTGTTGAAATTTTAATTCAGCACGACATACGCCCGTTCCACTATCGGCGGAAATCAACACACCTTGTCCATCTCGCTTGCCTTCGGTAAAGTTCCCTTCATAACGGTCGCCTCCTTGCGAAATATACACCCCCTTTCCAGTACGCTGTCCTTGCAGAAATTCGCCCTCATAACTGTCACCATCCGCCCAAACGATACTGCCCTTGCCATGAAGTTGCCCGCGATTCAATTGCCCCTGATAGCGGTCGCCATTATTCCAGAAATAATTTCCCTCGCCAAACCGCTGCCCCTGTTGATAGTGACCTTTGTAAACTTCACCATTATTCCACTGATAAATCCCCTGACCATCTGGTTTACCGTCCACAAATTCACCAGCATAACTGTCACCATTCGCCCAGTAATAAGTGCCCTGACCGGTGCGCTTGCCATCGAGATAATCGCCTTCATAAGTATCATGATTTTGCCAAGTGACTCGATATCGACCGGTCAATTTTGGTGTTTGTGTGGGTTCAGCGGTTGGTTTCTCTGATTTTGCAGCAGGTAATTTTGGAGCAGGTTGCAAGACTAATTCATTGTCATTGAGCGTGACGGAAGGCAGCAAAAAGTTTCCCTCGCCTGTCTTGCCGCGCGCAAATACACCTCTAAACTTGCTTCCATCTGACCAGATGTAGATGCCATTTCCATCACGAGCATCGTTTGAATAAGCTCCGATGTATTGCTCACCATTTGCCCAAGTATATTTACCGAGTCCGTGCCGCTTGCCGTTGCGAAATTCGCCTTCGTACTTATCGCCATTTGCCCACGTATAGACCCCACGCCCGGTGCGCTCATGACCACGATATTGTCCGGTATATTTATCGCCATTTTGCCATGTCACTGTTTTTTCTGAAGATTCGACAAGGGTGGTTTGGTCATCACTCATCGCTACGCCATTCAAAGATAGCCATAGCATAAGCACGAGGAATAAATGATGTCTTCTGTTGTTCATAAAATTTTCGCTGAAGTCAAGTAAAGCGATGCGTTTGGAAACATCGAAAAATTAGCCTAGCACATTGTAGCATTTGATTCACGCGGCATGAGAATGTTGATAATGTGGGGAGTCCGTCGGCGAATAAATTGCGTCTGGCTGTCGTGCCGGGCGTGCCGTGAAACCTTGCGAAATTCGTTGACGTTGTGCCGCGACTTGCTGACGTAACCATGTCAACCATACTTCCATTCCCGTCCCGCGTTTCGCAGAAACTTGTAGCACCGGCGCGGGATTTGCCAATTGTCGCACATAACTTTCCGCCTGTTCTGGGTGAAAATCGTCCAACACCGGCAATAAATCTATCTTGGTCAATAATATCACATCTGAAGCACGAAACATGACCGGATATTTCGCCGGTTTATCCTCACCTTCCGTCACAGAAAGTAAGGTTACATTGCGATGATGCCCCAGATCAAAACTGGCAGGACAAACCAAATTGCCCACATTTTCAATAAAAACAATGTCTAACGGTGCGAGTGGCAGATGATGTAACGCATCATGAATTAAATGGGCATCGAGATGACAAGCCGTTCCGGTGACAATTTGAATCGCTGGCACACCCGTTTGACGAATGCGTTGGGCATCATTTTCGGTTTCCAAATCCCCTTCAATGACTGCTATCTGAAATTCATCTTTCAACGCCCGGATCGTAGCTTCTAACAGTGCAGTTTTCCCCGATCCCGGCGAGGACATCAAATTAATCGCCAATACCCCATGCGTATCAAAATGTTCATGATTATGCAAGGCTTGATGATCATTTTCCGATAATAATCCTTGTAAAATACTGATAGATTCGTGACCGTGTGCAGTTTTGGCTAATTTGCCATCGCCATGAATCAGATGCACATTGCCGGTCGTGACATTACAACCACAAGTATTACACATAATTTACCTCACTGAATGACGAGAGATTTAAAACAATATTGTTTGACAATTTTGAACCGGTTGCGCGGTCAATTGAGTCGTATCGCTACTGTCTTGATTTTCAAAAGTAATTGGCACAGGAACGGTTGACTTGAGCCGAATGGGCATGGCATCAATTTGCTCGGGTTGCGTTGGTAAATGGAAAAAATTTTGTAAATATTCCCAATCATTATCTCGCAGCGTCACCACTTTATCGAGATAAAAACTAACCCAATAATCCCCTAATTTGGAATTTGCAGCCACTCGCGCCAATTTTTGCCTTGAAATTTCAACATAATCATGATCTAATTCTAAACCAATGTAATTTCGCCCCAACCGTTTGGCAGCAATTGCGGTGGTTCCCGTCCCAGAAAATGGGTCTAACACAACATCGGCTTCATCGGTTGTCATTAAAATCAAGCGTTCCAACAAATGAATCGGCAATTGACACGGATGTTCATCCCGATATTTATTATGTTTGACCCGGTGAATATCTGTCCAGATATCAGATACTAACGAACCAAAGGGATGCAAACCACTTTTTTTACCACCATAATCTTTGAGTAGATAAGGACTTTTTCTATCTCGCTTATGAGGGTAACGAATTTCGTAAAATTTCAATTGTTTTGCATCTTTGGCATAAAATAAAATACCATAATGATTCGGTTGCAAGGTTTTCCCCATCGGCGAAGTCGGCGCGTCCCAACTGATCCAATGCTTAAAATCTGCCCGTTGGTTTAAAAAAGTCGCGTAGTAAGTCAACCACTTAGGAATATTATGAAGAAAAATCGCCCCGCTCGGTTTGGTGATACGCACCATTTCAGCAATCCATTGTTCGCACCACTGCAAGTATTCCTGTAATGCCAAGCTATCTCGATAACTTTTATAGCCTTTTTTCAAATTAAAGGGCGGATCAGCAAAAGTCATGTCGATACTATTATCCGGTATTTGTTGCAATGACTTCAAACAATCCCCTTGAATAATTTGATTACAATAGGGCGAAATCATGGCGTGAGTTCCTGTTTTAAATAAAGTTTAAATCGCTCAATTTCATCGGCATGAAAGGTAAAAACTTCGTCAAATGCGGACACCATCCGTTTTAAATCTCCCGGTCGAACATACCAACCAATTCCATCAATGAAACCAATAAATTTGGCGGCTGGATAATATTTTTCAATTAATTTCTTGATGTTAACCTCCGTCTTGGATTTATCCCCCTGTCCTGATGAAGTTGTCACAGAAAAAGAACTTTCGATGATAATTTTGGGGTTTGTTTTGGTTGGTAATACGAAATCCATCGTTCGTTTAGCCACTGATTCATTTTTAAAAAGCTCGTCTAAATCCCCTTTCTCAAAAGGAATCTGTAGCTCTTGAAGTAAGGTGGCAATTAAATGTTCTGGATTATTTTCAGATTTTCCAGAATATGAGCCTTTTTCCTTATAACGGACTAAGGTATCAATTAGGGCAGGAATTTCAAATCGCAGTTTAGAAATACTCAACTTTTTGAGTTCAAACAACGGTAAAGTCTGTGCCAGAAATGGAATCGTTGAACCTTCAAAAAATAAATTGACGATTCCTGCTCTAAAATGATGATTATTTTGAAGGAGTTTCGCAATTTTCTGATCTGACCATTCTTTAAGTTCATCTCCTGACTCTGTCTCAACCCAATGGTTTTTATATAAAAGTTTTGACAGCTCAACATTATCCGTCACTCGTGCAACAGTAATAAGTCGTTTCAAACTCTCATTGGCAAATCCTGTCAAAGCTAATAAGACTCGCAAGCCATGTTGTTTTTCTGCCAATAAAGTTTCAAAAAATTCTTTTCTTAATCCGTGAATATCTACTTGATTTTTCAGAACCAACAGCGTTTCTTTGAGTGAGTTGATATAACTTTCATACGTTTCTTGAAAAATAGGATTATAGAAATAAAAGGTATTTTTATCAATCACTGTTTGATATTTCGCTTGATGTGTGTTCATTTTTTGCTCACTCTTGAAAATTCAACTTGAAATTGTACAGCCGAAAACTTAATTATTTTAGAAGTTACTCAATTGATTTTATTTAAATATCGAAAAATCAATCAAAATATTAACTTTCTGAATAAATTTAAAATAAGATTTGAACTGCACGATTTCCAATTATATAGCAATCATTCAGACAATGTTAAAATTTCAATTTAATTTCAATT
>DYNO01000181.1 GCA_020721025.1 Thiomargarita sp.
TGGAAGTGGTTGATTTTCCAATGTAACTATCGACATCATAACGTCTTTGTCCTGATTTGGTTCTGATGCAGTTAATTTCACCATTGTCCGCCCATTTTCGTAATGAATTTGGGTGGACACCCAAAATACGTGCGGCCTCTCTGCTGGGATGGAATTTAGTTGACATAATCGCATTTATTATAGTATGTCAACAAATATTAAAGTATTTAGTGATAGTTGTCAACCCTTTGGCAATTATTTATCCAATGTTTCCAATCGGATACGCATCACTTTACCGGTGATTCCGTCAAGTTGTTCAATTGCTTGAATTGCTTGATTCACATCCCGTTCCACCACACGATGCGTCAAAATCACCACAGACACTTGAGCTGCGTTCTCTTTCGGCTCTTTCTGCACAATCGCTTCGATACTGATGTTATTATTGCTCAAAATGCCGGTGATTTTCGCCAACATGCCGGGGCGGTCATACGAACAAATTCGCAAATAATAAGCAGTTTCAATGGCATCTATCGGTAAAATCGGAATATCTTGCAGTGAATCCGGCTGAAATGCCAAGTGTGGCACACGGTTATTCGGATCAGTGGTCAACATCCGCGTCACATCAACCAAATCCGCCACCACCGCAGAACCCGTCGGCTCCGCCCCTGCCCCCGCGCCGTAATACAAGGTGTGACCGACCGCATCTGCATGAACTAAAACAGCATTCATCACGCCATCGACATTGGCAATCAAACGACGGTGTGGAATAAACGTTGGATGCACCCGTAATTCAACCCCCTTTGCTGTCCGTTTAGCAATACCCAACACCTTGATTCGATAGCCTAATTCATTGGCATAGCCGATATCTTCAGAAGAAATTTGAGTGATGCCTTCGGTATAAACTTTGTCAAACTGCAATGGAATCCCAAAGGCTAACGCGGCGATAATGGTCAATTTATGAGCAGCATCAATGCCTTCGATGTCAAATGTCGGGTCTTGTTCCGCATAACCCAACCGCTGCGCTTCCGCCAAAACATCGGCAAATTCTGCCCCTTTATCGCGCATTTCAGTCAAGATAAAATTGCTCGTGCCGTTGATAATGCCTGCAACCCATTGAATTTTATTGGCACTTAAGCCTTCACGAATTGCCTTGATGATCGGAATTCCCCCTGCAACCGCGGCTTCAAACCCAATCATCACGCCTTTTTCTTGTGCCAGTTGAAAAATTTCATTGCCATATTTTGCAATCAGGGCTTTATTGGCGGTGACGACGTGCTTGCCATTGTGAATCGCTTTTAAAATCATCTCTTTAGCAATGGTGGTGCCGCCCAACAACTCCACAATGATGTCAAGTTCCGGATTGTTGACCACTTCTTCTAAATTTTGAGTCAATGCGATATTTTCAATGCGATAGTCCGCGCTGGGTTTAATTTCCTTCGCACAGGCATGAGTAATCACAATTTCTCGACCCGCACGACGGGCAATTTCCTGAGCGTTGCGCTGTAAAATACTGACCGTTCCTCCCCCGACCGTTCCCAAGCCTAAAATTCCTACTTTCACTGGATTGAGCATGAGTATTTTCCTTTCATGGTTGATTTTTCTTATTTTTAAATTAAGATGCCAGATAAATATCACAAACCTCTGCGATCTTTCGAGCAAGTTTTCTAAAATCAGCAGAACAATTTGCGACCGCCTGCGGTGTAAACGGTCGCGAGAAAATAGCTTGATTCAAACTGAAACTCGGCAGGCGGATGTCCATTTTTAGTTAATATTTATTGACAAAATTATCTGTTTTATCAACGGAAACAGTCCGTTCGATACGATCTGATTCGGTATCTATCATCATTTCTTGCAACTGCTTGACCGTCAAGCGCATATTTTTTCCCGTTACATTACCTTTCAAACTGTGGCAAAACTTCAGTTTCTTGACATGCGTCTTGTTGCCATTGTTGCATCGCGGGAAGTGCCAGTAAGCTATTGATATATTGCTGTTCTACGTCGCCAACCGTCACGCCATAACCAGCAAAACGAAATGCAACGGGGGCAAACATTGCGTCTGCTATTGAAAATTCCCCAAATAACCATTCGCCCGCCTGCCCATATTGCTGCCGACAGACGCGCCAAATCTCGCCAATCCGCGCAATATCTTGTTTTGCAAGATGAGAAAATTCCAATCCAGGTATCTTACGCCGACAGTTCATATTCAATTCGGTACGCAAACCCATGAAACCAGAGTGCATTTCTGCACAAATCGAACGGGCAACTGCTCGCACTGCGATGTTTTCGGGCAAACCGGCATGATTAAGATATTTTTCATTGACATATTCGCAAATTGCCAACGAATCCCATATTTTTAATTCGCCATCGAGCAACACTGGAACTTTTCCAGACGGGGAATAGGATTGAATCAAGGTCGCGCTGCTATCCGCATAAAGTGGAACGCGAATTTCTTGAAATTCCACACCCATCTGCTTGAGAAATAGCCAAGGACGTAACGACCAAGAAGAATAGGTTTTATTGCCAATCACTAAGGTAAGCGGGGAATGCATCATGAAATGGTCTCGAAGATGTTCAAATAACGTGGATTTTATTGCAGGATTAACGTACAACGGATGGCTCACGTTGGAATAAAACAAAACATTTCCAATTGAGTCAAGCAAGATCACCTGTCAACTGAAATGATAGAATCTGTCGATTAACCTCAATTGATTTATTGTATCATATCGGATGACATCGTTGGTTGATACTGGTTAAATTGTATTGAATATCCAATGATGAATTTCATGCCGAGAAAACTCGTGAATAGCATGGAGTGAAGACATCAACTCTCTGTTTTAACTCATTTTATCATCATCTCAACCGAATTCTACAGCCGATGCGAACCATAACGTCTGCGTAAACCGAGAATGGGTTTTTCGACGTAATGATAAGAAAATACCGATAAAAATAGTGTCATTGGCAGTACAATACCATGAGGGTGAAAATTGTTTGGCGAAAGTCGCCGCGACAACCATCGTAAACCAATGTTGCAAGTATAGAACCGATTTGAAATCTTTAACACCAAGTAAAACAGGTCTATAACCCAAAAAGTATTGACAGGTAAAGCATGTCGCATTAGAATCCTCACCATGACTTAAGTGTAACCCATCTGAGGGAGTTAAGCCATGTTATTGGCACACAAAATCGAACTACTGCCCAATGAAACTGCTGTAATAAATTTTTGAGTAGGTTATGAGTTACGCAGTTTAAATCTAATTTTCAATTTTTCAAAAAGTTAGCATTTCGAGCAATTTTTCGATATTTGAATAAAATCAATTGAATAACGATTCAACTGCGTAACTCCTAAAAAATATATTTTATTTGTCATTTTTGCGGGATGATTCCCAACAGGTTACAAGATAATCCGGTTATTGTAACAGAATTCAGTTATTTTGCCACTCGACCTTCAATTTTGCGATGGATTCCGTTCAATTCTTTACTGAGTAAAAAAGATTTTGTCAGTTTTTTAACAATCTCTGTCTAATAGAATAGTTTTATAATGAATGAGTTATGTCAAATGGTGCTATCTATGAGTTTTAAATTCATTTGGCTGATACTTGCTCAGTGAATAAAAAATTTCTCAGCCAGACCTGTTTTGCTTTAAAATGTACCCAACGTACCCAATATCAGTCGTTCTCAACAGAAATGTAAGGCAGGTCGTTATGCTAGAAGAACGAGGTGTGGTGGTGAAAGTTGTTGATGAATTTGCATGGATACAAACCTCGCGACACAGTGCGTGTGGTCATTGTGATTCCAAAAATTCGTGCGGTACCGCCAGTTTATCTCAGGTGCTTGGTCAGAAAAAAACTGAAATCAGAGTGATTAATCATTTGGCTGTCCATGTTGGGGATAATGTGATCGTTGGACTGGAAGAACAAGCATTATTGAGAGGTTCTCTGGTCATCTATCTCCTCCCCCTGCTATGTTTGTTTGCAACAGCCATTCTTGCTCAAACTTGGTTTAATTCTGAACATCTCACGATTCTTTCAGGTATCATTGGGTTAGCAGGCGGGTTGTTATGGGTCAAGCGGATTACAGCAAAAATGGCGGATGATGTACGCTATCAACCTGTGATTTTACGCGTGATATAAAAATTAAATTGTTACGGAGTAACCATGAGAAAATATTTTACGACATCTATATTGGGGGCGATTTTTGCCCTTGGTTTTGTATCCAATGGGGTAATGGCGCGTGATTTACCAGAATTTACACAACTGGTTGAGAAATATGGTTCTGCTGTCGTCAATATCAGTACTTCTGCCAAAAAAGATGCCGCGGGCAAGAACAAAGAGGATGACGATTCTGAACCCTCGCCGAACAGACCGGGAATGCCGGGAATGCCCGAAGATTTGAACGAATTCTTCCGTCACTTCTTTGACCAAGAAAAAGGTCCCTACCAAGGTCCCGCCACCTCTTTGGGATCAGGGTTTATCATCTCCAGCGATGGTTATATCGTCACCAATAATCACGTCATTCAAAATGCCGATGAAATTATCGTGCGTCTGACGGATCGTCGGGAATTTATCGCAAAACTCAAGGGCGCGGACAAACTCAGCGACATCGCGTTGTTAAAAGTGGAAGCAACGGATTTGCCTACTGTAAAATTGGGGTTGTCCAAAGAGTTAAAAGTCGGGGAATGGGTTTTAGCCATCGGTTCACCGTTTGGATTTGATCATTCTGTGACCGCCGGTATTGTCAGCGCGAAAGGGCGAAGTCTGCCTAGTGATAACTATGTGCCATTTATTCAAACCGATGCCGCGGCAAATCCGGGCAATTCTGGCGGGCCCCTGTTCAACATGGAAGGCGAAGTGGTCGGCGTGATTTCTCAAATCTACAGTCGTAGCGGTGGATTCATGGGAATTTCCTTTGCGATCCCTGTCGATGTGATGAACAATGTGGTCGAGCAATTGAAAAAAGACGGCAAGGTGGCGCGGGGTTGGTTGGGCGTATTAATCCAAGATGTCACCCGTGACTTAGCAGAATCCTTTGGGATGAACAAACCGCGCGGCGCGTTGGTTGCCAAAGTTTTACCCAACAGTCCCGCAGCACAAACCGGGTTTAAAGTCGGCGACATCATCACAGAATTTGATGGTAAACAAATTGAACATTCCTCAGATTTACCACCAATGGTCGGGATCAGCAAGGTCGGCAGTTCCTTCTTAGCAAAAGTGATTCGTGGCGGTAAAGAAGTCACGCTGAATGTCGTGATTGCCGAATTACCCCCCGAAGAAGAATTGCAAATGTCCATGAATAGCAAGGGTGGCAAAAGTACCAACAGCGATAAACTTGGGCTAACAGTGCGTGAACTGGATGACAAACAACGTGAAGCACAATCTGTCCCCGAAGGCGGCGTGTGGGTTGACAAAGTTGACAGCAAAGGTGTTGCATTTGAAGCGGGTATTCGCAAAGACGACGTGATTATTTCCATCAATCATGTCAGAATTGAGACGGTACAACAATTCAAAGAAATCGTCGCTGAACTCAAAGACGGGCAATCAGTTGCGATCTTAATCCACCGGGCAGGCTCACCGCGCTTCCTCGCGATGAAAATACCTTCTGCTGAGAAATAAATTGGAGTCTGAATCCTCCATTGCAGCACGAGGATTCCGGATTTAAATTTTCAATAGTTCGGACAGTTTTCTATAACGACTCATTAAAATCAACGAGTTATGTTTATTTTGCTAATTCGATAACCGATTGATATGAAAGTATAATTTCAAAACTGTCCGAACGATTGAATTTTCATCAGTTGACTGTCCAACAAGTAGGATTGAAAGAAGCACCGCTATTTTTTCCAACGGATTGATTTTACAAGTCACAACGGATTCAATTCCCACCTAAATTGACCGAATCTCTCATCATTATGTCTATTACCCTCACACTTTATACTAGGCTCGGCTGTCACCTCTGCGAAATGATGGAGCAACAACTGAGCAATTTACAATGTCAGTTAAGTTTTGCAGTCGCCATTATCGACGTGGACAGTGACGAAAATTTATCCCTGCGCTATGGTGGAAAAGTACCCGTGTTAGCGCATGGTGAACATGAAATTTGTCATTATTTTTTCAATGCAGATTCCGTGCGAAGCTATTTACGAACAAAACTCTGTTGATAGTTAGGAGTTACGCAGTTGAAATATTATCCAACTGATTTTATTCAAGTATCGAAAAACAGATCAAAATATTAACTTTAAACAGATCAAAATATTAACTTTTTGAATCAATTGAAAATTAGATTTGAACTGCATAACTCCTATAGTGTTCCTAAATGATGTATAGGGAGATATGTAAGAAGAAAGGGGATATA
>DYNO01000182.1 GCA_020721025.1 Thiomargarita sp.
CAAAAAATACTCTGGTATTATCACCCCATTCTACACATCATTTAGGAACACTATAAATCAAGTGGGGCGGTTGTTTTACCATCCATACTGGTTACAGCTACATACGTGGTATCTGCGCCACCATCGAAGGGAGCGTTATATTCAGCCCCGATGACAAATAATAAATCGGCTGTTTTTCCCACATCTGCTGCATCGACAGCAATATGAGCTTGGACGTTGATTTTCGATGAGGGCGTTGCTTGTAATACAGTTTGAAAGCTGTTTCCGTCTAGGGCTGTACCGCCGCGAAAACTCGTTCCTGTGTTGACAAATTGACCGGCATGGGTGATTGCCTTACCGCCGCTGAGTGTGGGCAGTTCAGCCGCTTGCACCATGCCTAGATGCAGCAAACCCAATGGAATCAAGAGATGAAAAGATCGACGAAGCTGTGATGCTGATCGGGTTAGCATACTCATTTTTCTCCTATTGTAAATTGTATTCGATGAGGATAGGCGGCATCAATTATATTTAAGAGTTACGCAGTTCAAATTTAATTTCCAATAGATGCGACAGATTTTTTAAATAAAACAAATAGTTCTTCGTTCCCATGCGCCGCGTCAAAGCCATTGACTTAAGGAAAAATAGGCAAAAATGGATGTTATTCAAGAACTCAAATTCAAACAACGAAATTTTACCAAACACGGTCATCATGAAAAATAATTTTAAATAAAACAAACGTTTCCTCGTTCCAATGCTCCGCGTCACCGGTTCAAATTTGATGAGTTCAACGATTTGTATCCCTCTATTGATTGTCAATCGAGGAGCAATTTTTCATCAAGATGATAAAAAACAATCAGTTAAAAATCATCACTCGTGACGCTGGAGCGTCTGGGCTGCATTCCAACGCGGAGCATTGGAACGAGGAACTCTTTATTTTATTTAATAAAAATCTATCGCATCGTCTTGTGTCACAATTCCTTAAGTCAATGGCTTTGACGCGGCGCATGGGAACAAGTCTGGAATTTAAATTTGAACTGCGTAATTCCCAACATTGTATCACAGCCTGTCTTCTGTTCTATGGCTTCCGTCCCCTGAATGTATTTTTCTCGTTACCAAGTTCAACTTGACCATGCCTGACGAGTTGAAGTAGTTGTTTTGCCAACAGTTTTAACGCTGCGACAGACTGTAAATCAGTAATTGCACGGATTCGGGCTTGGGTCGTAATTCTACTTTGTGTGCCAATAACATAAAAATCCTGTAAATTAATAGCAACCTAAGTTATCTGTTGTCAGCGGAAATGTAACGGTGGCACGTTGAATGATTTGTGTATTTTTTCGCAGACGTTTAAAATTAGCAAACACAAAATTATCTCAACCTAATAAAGAACGAGCATGACACAAAATTTTGGCAAGGTCGCGGTATTGATGGGCGGTAACTCGGCAGAACGGGAAGTTTCGCTGAACAGTGGTCATGCGGTGTTGCAGGCACTGGTGGCGGAAGGGGTAGATGCGGTCAAAATAGACCCAGCGCATCAGGCAATAGCGCAACTGACAGCAACTCAATTTGATCGAGCTTTCATTGTGTTGCATGGGCGGGGCGGGGAAGATGGTACGATGCAGGGGCTATTGCAACATTTACATATTCCTTACACGGGGAGCGGCGTGTTGGCATGTGCGTTGGCAATGGATAAATATCGTACCAAGTTGATTTGGCAAGGTTTGAGACTGCCTACTCCAGAATATCTCATTTTAGATGCCCAGACAAATTTTAACCAAGTCATTGAACAATTGGGCTTGCCGTTGATGGTGAAACCGGTGTTAGAAGGTTCGAGTGTGGGCATCTCAAAAGTTGTACAATCAAGTGAATTATCTAAAGCATATCAAGAAGCTGCGCAATTTAACTGTGAAGTGATTGCCGAAAAATTTATTACTGGTGAAGAATATACTGTTGCAATTTTGCACAATAGTGTCTTACCTTTGATACAATTAGCACCGGCGCGTGCATTTTACGACTACACCGCGAAATATACCGACAGTGGGACGCAATATATTTGTCCGTGTGGCTTGCCTGCTGAAAAGGAACAGGAATTGCAGAATCTCGCACTACAAGCATTCCAATCCGTCGGAGCAACCGGTTGGGGACGGGTCGATTTCATGTTAGATGCAGCGGGTCAAGCGTGGTTATTAGAAATCAATACCGTGCCGGGTATGACCGATCACAGTTTAGTTCCAATGGCGGCAAGAGCAGCAGGAATCGGTTTTAATCAATTGGTGCTGAAAATTTTAGAAACTGCTTTGTAGTGCTTATTCTCACTATGCGTTGTAAATTAAATAGTTAGGAGAAACTCAGCGATGAATACGACGAAGACGCACTGGGAAAATATGTATCAAACCAAGTTATCTACCGAGGTGAGTTGGTATCAAGGGATTCCTGAATTGTCGTTGCAATTGATTCAAAAAACAGGCATTTCCAGCGACGATCCTATTATTGAAGTGGGGGCAGGGGCTTCGACCTTGGTGGATTGTTTATTGGAAAAAGGTTTTCAGCAACTGACCGTATTGGATATCGCCACTGCGGCAATGCAACATACGCAGGCTCGATTGGGTGACAATGCAAAAAAAGTACAATGGATTGAAGCCGATATTACCCAGTTTCAGCCGCCGCAACAGTATCAATATTGGCATGACCGGGCGGTGTTTCATTTTTTAACCGATGCACAGGATCGAAAAAATTACCTTCAAGTGCTCCAAACTGCTTTGCGTCCAAAAGGTTATGCGATGATTGCAACCTTTGCTGCCGATGGACCTGAAAAATGTAGCGGGCTGAATGTGATGCGCTATGATACGCAACGGATGGGTGAAGCATTGGGGAACAGGTTGAAATTATTAGAAGTTCATCATGAAAGTCACGTCACTCCGAGCGGTGGCGAACAAAAGTTTATTTATTTTCTGTTTCAAAATAACGCTTAGGAAACATCATCGTGAAACATACTCGACCCTATCGTATTTTAATGATCATCTCGTCATGGCTACTTTCGACCAGCATCGCATTCGCAGAACCGTTGAATGATGCGGATGCACTGAAAGATTTGAAAGTTGGCAAGGTTGTTTGGGATATTGGCATGGATAATCCCACCAAACTCGTTCTCTATCTCAAAGTGATTCAACAAACTTATGACGGATTGGTGCGCCAAAAAGTGACACCGGACATGATTTTTGCCTTTCGTGGCGGCGCGGTTAAACTCATCACCACACAGCATGACCATGAGCATGTCGCCTTAGAACAACACAATGAAAAAGTCGAAATTGCCACCTTGCTGACGGAACTTCAGAAAAAAGCAGGGGTAAAAATGGAAGTGTGTGGCGTGGCAATGGCATTGTTTGATATTCAAAATGACGATATTCTGCCCGGTATCAAACCAGTTGGAAATACGTTTATTTCGCTGATCGGGTATCACGCACAAGGTTATGCAGCAATACCGATTCATTGAGTTCGTATCATGACCGTGTGGGGAAAAAAACGCCAATCTCGAATTTTCTGGCTGTCCGACCGGTCAAAACAGTTTAGAAATCAAGCGAAACGCAAAGCGACATATCAGTCACAAATTGCGATATTTTGGCAACGTCACGCGACCCAAATTCGTTTTTATCTGTTTTGGTTACGCAGAATTGTATGGATAGCGGTGATTTTGGGCAGTATTGCAGTGTTTATAACATGGTTGTTAAATCCGCAAACGTTACCGATTCTAAAATTACAAGTGGCGGGAAATCAACAAACCACGCTTACGACTCTTGAACGCATTATTGCACCGGTTGCCACAGGGAGTTTTTTTCAAGTCGATGCCGCCCAAGTTCGTCAGCAAGTATTGCAGTTGCCTTGGGTGAAAACCGCTGAAGTGCAAAAAAAATGGTCAGATACACTATTGATAAACTTGGTAGAATATCAAGCGGCGGCGCGTTGGGATCGCAATACATTAGTCGATAGCACAGGCAAGCTGTTTGTATTACCGGAACCTGAGCAGAAAAATGTGCAAAACTTACCAACGTTTACTGGTCAAGAAGCGAATCTAAATGATATATTAGCCAATTATTCGCGCTGGCAGACAGTGTTGCAGTCGCAATCGTTGGGCATCAGTGAAATCGGTTGTAATGCGCGGCGGGCGTGGTATATCTTATTGAATAATAAAATAAAATTATTGTTGGGGCGTGACGAGGGCGACAGTCGGATACAGCGGTTTATCCAATTTTACCCTCAGATGCAACTTAATCCGCCCGCAGTGGTAGATTTACGTTATCGCAGTGGGTTATCGGTGCATGTTCCCTAAATTATTACTGACAAAATAGATTTAATCATCTTAATCTCTGTTAATCTGAGTTCAGAAAACCACTAATACTATGGCAAGAGATAAAAATTTGATCGTAGGTTTGGATATTGGTACGTCCAAAGTCGTTGCTATTGCTGGCGAAATCTCCCCAGAAAGCGATGAAGTCGAAATTATCGGCATTGGGCAACACCCATCACGCGGGCTGAAAAAGGGCGTGGTCGTCAATATTGAATCTACGATACATTCCATTCAACGCGCGGTAGAAGAAGCTGAACTCATGTCAGGGTGTGAGATACGTTCAGTCTATACAGGTATTGCCGGCAGTCATATTCGCAGTATGAATTCGCACGGGATTGTCGCCATCCGTGATAAAGAAGTGACGCAAGATGACATTGAGCGGGTGATTGATGCGGCTCGTGCGGTGGCGATTCCTGCGGATCAGAAAATTATTCACATCATCCCACAAGAGTTTGTGATTGATAATCAAGAAGGTATCCGCGAACCCATCGGCATGTCTGGGGTGCGACTCGAAGCCAAAGTTCACATGGTTTCTGGAGCGGTCAGCGCGGCGCAAAATATTATCAAGTGCATTCGTTCCTGTGGTTTAGAAGTCGATGACATGATTTTAGAACAATTGGCTTCGAGTGAGGCGGTGTTATCGGAAGATGAAAAAGATTTAGGCGTGTGTTTGATCGACATTGGCGGCGGCACAACGGATATTGCCGTGTGGACAGATGGCGCGATTCGTTACACTTCCGTGATTCCCATTGCCGGCGATCAGGTCACTAACGATATTGCTGTGGCGATGCGAACTCCCACCCAATATGCCGAAGAAATTAAAATCAAATATGCCTGTGCCTTGGCGAAATTAACCAATGCCGACGAGATGTTAGAAGTGCCGAGTGTGGGAACGCGCCCGCCCCGCCATTTGTCCAGACAAACTTTAGCCGACGTGGTAGAACCGCGTTATGAGGAATTATTCACCTTGGTGCAATCGGCGATTCGTCGCAGTGGCTATGAAGATTTAATCGCTGCGGGTATTGTAATGACTGGGGGCAGTGCCAAGATGGACGGTGTGATTGAATTGGCAGAAGAAGTATTCAAAATGCCGGTGCGACTTGGTTATCCCCGCCATATTTCTGGTTTGGTTGATGTGGTACGCAATCCGATTCATTCTACGGGAGTTGGTTTATTATTATTTGGACATCGGCATCGGCATGAACGGATGTCAGATATTGCTTTCAGCGGCGGAAATAAAGGGCGTGGTTTATTGGGGCGGATGAAGAATTGGTTTCAGGGGAATTTTTAAACAGGTTTCTGCTTATTATCTTAAGGAGAAACGACCATGTTAGAAATTGAAGAGCGGGTGAATCATTTAGATGAATTAATGGCGCAACTGATTCAAACGGTTGATCGTACCTCTAGGGAAATGCAGCGATCTTACGAACGTTCACAACGAGATATGCAAGATTTCCGCGAAGAAATGCGTCTGTCGCGTGAGAAATCTGAACGGGAGATGCAAGAATTTAAAGCAGAAATGCATCTGTCGCGTGAGAAATCTGAACGGGAGATGCAAGAGTTTAAAGCAGAAATGCGTCAATCGAAGCGAGATTTAGATAAAAAATGGGGCGAGTTAAGCAATAAATTGGGCACGATGGCAGAAGATTTGGTTGCCCCCAGCATTCCACGAATTCTTAAACAACTCACGGGATGTACAGCAAAAATCGAATACAGTGCTGTTCGAGTGCGTAAGAGTCAGCCCCAAAATCAAGAATTCGATGTGGTGGTCAAATGCGAAAATTGGGTCTTTATCAATGAAACTAAAAGCAACTTACGCCCAGAACATTTGGATAAATTCCATCGACTGATGCAAAGAATTCGAGATTATTTCCCAGAATACCAAAACAACCAGTTTATCGGTGCGATTGCGTCACTCTACGTCGATGAAAGTTTAGTGGAACGTGGGGAAAAATTAGGCTTGGTGGTCTTGGGTTT
>DYNO01000183.1 GCA_020721025.1 Thiomargarita sp.
TTTATAATTCAGGAGTTTTAGGAAGTGGACACAGCGGTGCGATCAAGGGCAAGGCAACTCGAACTTTTGACCATCCCATGCCAAGATTCACTTTTTTGTTGGTGGTCAGAATTAAAATAATGTTGGGGCGTTCGGGAACAATTGCCATGAAATGATAAGTATTTTTGGTGGTGATCTGAATTTCCTCAATCAGATGTATCTCTTGGGTACAACGCATGTCATTGATCATTTGTTCAACACTTTGTACGGTATTACCTCGAAACATATCCATCGCTGCCGCAGCCGCACGGTCGATAATTGAATGGGTAAAATACGGAATTTTATGAGAAATTCCCAAAACGACCCCGCTGTGCAAATCCACAACCGCACACCCCAATGCCGCTTCTACACTGTTAAGAATTTCCTTGCAGATGAGATTTATTTCCATACTGTGTTTTCCCCTGATAACTTAGAAGGATTGAAAAATAAATTATACCATCAAAATGCTTCGCTCAATGTCACGAAATCACGAGTATTAATGAAATTTAAGAGAGTAAAGTTTTCGTTCATTTTCGATGCTCATTCTCATCTTGAAAATAATCATTGACGTTATTCTGAAAATTCTGAATCAGACAACTGACTATTGATTGACAAGCCAATTTCAAATTAAAAACGAAAATTCTTTTATATTCAATTGATTGTTAAATACATATCCCACTCGATTGATTTTATAACAAATTGAATTTCAAAAATATTATTCCCAAATTTCACATCGCCAACGTCACTCTGAATCCAAGTCGAACAGCGCATAACCTGCTATAATGATCATTATGGGCTCCGTCCTGTTTTACTTAATCAATGCGTTTTGTTCGTCATTCAAGAAAGCATTGCGTCACACCAAACAATAGTTCGGACAGTTTGCTACAACTACTTATTAAAATCAACAACTTATAGTTATTTTGCTCATCCGATAACTGATTGATATTAAAATATAATTTTGGAACTGTTCAAACTATTGACCGAATAAAGTTGGCTAGTATTCATCGTTGGATCACCATCACCAACGAATTAAAGTCAATTATAACAATCGGTTCAACACGACTTCATCTTAAAACTTAGTAAAAAAAGCGTTTTGGACCCATCGGACTAAACCAATGAAACAAAGTCTCCAACTACGTCTCGGTCAGCAACTCAACATGACCCCCCAATTGCAGCAAGCGATTCGGCTATTGCAGCTATCCACGCTTGATTTACAAGTTGAGATACAACAAACACTTGAATCGAATATCATGTTAGAAGTTGCTGAAGAAGACGACGACTTCGAGATAGAAACCCCCGTTAATGACAAATTAGAAACAGAAACTGAAGCAGCAACCACCGAAAATGAAGCGTATGAAAATGCCGAATCTACCGCAAATAACGAGGAAAGCACCGAGATTAACCTAGATGAACCGGGTAATATGCCACTCGAATTAACCGTTGACAGTGAATGGGAAGATGTTTACGATGGTAATTATACCAGCGACCTGCCCGGCGGCGATTTTAACGCCCATGATTTTAGCCCACAGAACAGCGCGATAGAAACGTTACAAGATCACCTCTTATGGCAGTTAGAACTGACCCCATTGAGTGACACCGACAAAATGATTGCCCGTTCACTCATCGATGCGATTGATGAAGAAGGCTATTTGCGAACGAAGGTCGAAGAAATTGCGCAAAGTCTCGAATTAGAAATAGATATCCGAGAAGTTGAAGTAGTATTGATGCGGATACAACAATTCGACCCGACTGGCGTGGGGGCGCGAGATTTGCGTGAATGTCTGTTACTGCAACTCAAAGAACTTCCACCCACAACGCCCATGTTGAAAGAAGCGAACTTATTGATCAGAGAATATTTAAGCGTGCTGGGAGCCAAGGATTACACGCAGCTACTCAAGCGTTTAAAATTAAATCGTGAGCAATTGCAGCAAGTTATTCAACTTATTCAAACTTTAAATCCACGTCCCGGCACCAAAATTGACTCGCATACCGCCAGTTATATCGTCCCCGATGTTTTTGTCAAAAAAATCAAGGGACAATGGCGCGTCGACTTAAATCCAGACATCGCACCGAGACTCCGAATTAACGGCTACTACATGAGCTTAATCACCCGAGCCAAAAATAAATCCGAAGTAGATAGCCTGAAAAACCATCTACAAGAAGCCCGATGGTTTATCAAGAGCTTACGCAGTCGGCATGAAACCTTATTACGAGTCGCGAGCTGTATTGTTGAAAAACAAAAAGAATTCTTGGATTATGGCGAGGAAGCAATGAAACCACTGGTATTACATGACATTGCGACTGAGTTACAAATGCACGAATCCACCATTTCACGAGTGACAACGCAAAAATTCATTCATACCCCGCGCGGTATATTTGAGTTAAAATACTTCTTTTCGAGTCATGTCAACACGGATAGCGGCGGAGAATGCTCATCAACAGCGATCCGTGCCTTGATTAAAAAACTGATTGCAGTAGAAAATTCGGCTAAACCTCTCAGTGATAGCAAGATTGCAGATACACTTTCTAAACGAGGGATTCAAGTCGCAAGACGTACCGTTGCAAAATATCGCGAGGCAATGGGAATTCCACCCTCGAACGAGCGCAAACTTTTGGCGTGATGCCCATTATTTATCAAGGAGTTGACAAATGCAACTTAATCTCAGCGGACACCATATTGATATTACTCCAGCGTTGCGTGATTACGTGACTTCAAAGTTGTTGGAACGACTGGAACGGCATTTCGATAACATGACCAATATTCATGTCGTGTTGACCGTCGAAAAAGTGCGGCAGATGGCAGAAGCAACCCTACATGTCAGTGGCGCGAAGTTGTTTGCAGATGCGGAGCATGAAGATATGTATGCCGCAATTGATATGTTGGCGGATAAATTGGATAAACAGGTTAAGAAACACAAGGAAAAGAAAAAGGATCATCACCAAGCCGAAGGTGGGATTAAGACCCATCTGGAATAACTTCTTTTAGAATCTGTCTTGTTATTATCAATGACAATACTGAGACTATAAATCTACAATAAAAATAGCAGCTCAGACAGATTCCGGTGACTAGAACCACATCTCTAGTCACCAAAAAGCAAAGTGGAACTTATTAATTTTAAAATTCACAAGCTAACCTTGCTTTCTGTCATTTACCCTACTTGCTTAAGTCGTTGGAAATTCTGTCATAATCAATCTTGTACTGAATAATTGATTCTTATAAGGAACTTGATACAACAACTGACCATTCGGTTGCAGTGTCACACCGGCATCTACTTTTTCTCCCAAGGGAATAGGTTGCACTTGGGTATCAAACTCAGGCACTAACAACAACTTTTTCCGCTGATAAGTGATTGCAAAGGTGCCGTCCATTCGGAAAATAACTTTTTCTACATCCTTGAGCTGCATGGCTTTTTCTACAAAAATATCAGGAAACAACACCGTAGGATACAATTTTTGTGCAGTGCCGTCGGGATAAATCACTTTGGCGACCGATTTTGCCCGTAAATCCCTAGCCGTTCGTAAGCCCGGTTGCATCGACGCGTCGACTTTTGACCAATCGCATCCATTTTGATCGCAAATCCCTTCCGGCGCAGGTTCAATGAACGGATCGAACATCACCACTTGATGCACCTCTCCGCCACGATTCCGAGTGGTAATTGCATGTTTTAACAACACTTCCCCAGTCGGTTGAATTGTGACTGCGCCATCTCTGCCCAACACGGTGAGCAACCCTTCTGGATTCTGAGTCATTGGAATGATAGGAATTTGTTGCCCATCCTCAGTCACCAAAATATATTGCCCTTGTTCATTCAACTGCAAACCCCGCAACGCATTTTCATCTAAGATAAACAAATGGTTAGGATCAGTCATGAAGGCAAACTTGCTTTTTGGAGTCACACTGCTACTGCCAGCAACATCCGCGTGCAAAATGCCCGATTTCTGTTGCGACACAGTGAAGTTATCTTTTTCGCCCAATTGGTTAAGTTTTGGCAGAATGGGATGTGTGCCATTGCCACTGACTGCAAAACTGCTACTCAAATCAGACATGTCTGGCAACGTTATCGCTTCAGAAGTCGTGGTTTTCAAACTCCGAAAGCTGATCTGTGTCCCCACCGGTGCGGTTAAATTCCCCTGATTATCCATTGACCACTGCGCCGGTAACAAGGCTCTCGCTTCGGATAAAGTAATCGCTTCAGCATTAAAATTGGTGAGGAACTTCGCCACCCCATCCTTCTGGCATCTGTTTAAACTCATTGACATCAAAAGCTTGAATCTGTTCCCGTGTCATCGAATCAAGCACTTCTGGCGATAAGCCTCCCATGTTATCGGCATTCAATCCGTGTAACGCAGCGATTGGAATTTGTGTAAATTGAGCCGGAGTCACTTGATCCAACACCGTTTTTGGCATGAATGCCAATGTTTGAGCATTGAACTGTGTAAAAATTTCTGCTGGAATATCTTTGACTTGAGTGATAATCTTGGCATCGGCGGCAAAAGTCACGCCTTCCAACGTTCCCAACACAATCACCGTTCCCGTCAGCTTGCCACCCACGACGTGCGAACCGGGCAATAACAGCGGATTTTGCAACACCGCGTTAGTATTGGTAATTTGGGCAGTTGGCGCGACAATGGAATTGATTAACGTCCCTTGATTGGTGATGTTGCCCGTGTAGTTTCCATTTTGGATTTGCGAATATTGACTGATGCTGGTATTTTGCACGGTGCCGTTGTTGGTGCTAAAACCGCTGAATTTACCGCCTGTTAGCACTGCGTCTGTCGCAATTGTCACGTTAGCAACCACGCCCTGCTTGGTAATTGTTCCCGCCAAAATGCCGCCCGTGACACTGCCCTGCGTTCCTATCGTCAAATTGGTCGCAGTTTGATCAGTATTGCTCGTGGGATCATTGACATAGCCATTTGCCAATGGTGTTTTATGGGTGCCTGTACCAGAAATTATTGTGCCGTCTGTCGGAGTGTTGGTAGAGGGTTGCCCGGTGGTTTGAGTCGTACCTGAGCAGGTGAGGGTATAACTTGCTGTGGTTTGCGAGGGATCATTGGTGGTCAATTGCAGCACTGCCACTTGTAATCCTTCAGTGGATGGGGTGCATTGTACTTGAACGTTCTGCGCCGCGCCCCCGTCAGCAATATTCAACGGTAAATTCGACAACACTTTGAAATTATTCGGCGTGGAGCTGTACCAATTATTCAAACTCACCGCTAATGCTGCATTGCCCTGTTCGCTGACATTAATTGTCGTGGTTAAGGGTTGCCCGACCGTTGTTTTGCCCAAGTCAATCAATTGATTTACCGCGGGAGTTGAACTGTATTTTGCCGTAGCAACAGTGGACGTACCAACAGAAATGCCAGTGGTATCGCAGTTTAACGCATATTGCACTGTTGGAAATTCAGCGTCATTGGTGCTCAATTCCAAGGTCGCAGTATGAATGCCGCCATTGCCAATTTTGCACTGAATAGAAACTAATTGTGCCGCTGCTCCATTGGGAATTGTGAGGGGAAATGTAGGTGACAGGATGGTAAAATCCGCTGCATTATTGCCAGAGATCACCGCTTTACTGATGATGAGATCAGCATTTCCGGTTTCTGAGATGGGAAAACTGCCAATGGTCACCGCGCTGTTACTGAAGTTTAAAATACCATTCGATGATGCACATAAGGAACAACCAAAGCCGGGCGTAGGCACTGCTTCAAACGTGGCAATACATGTTTTAATTGCGTTGAGCGTGACAATCACTTCGGTCATGGTACCGGTACATTCTGAGGCAAAGTTATTACTCCAACTGACAAAACGTGACATGGCATCAGGCACCGCAGTCAATTTTACCCGCGCCGTTTGCCCCGCATAATCTGGTGGAACGGTGGTTTCTTCAATCGTACCGCTTCCCGTACCATCTGTTTTTTTAATCACACTGTAACTTGGAGTTGTTGGTGTTGTACCGCCCCCGCCGCCAGACCCACAAGCCACATCACACGCCGCCGGACTTCCATAAGTATTATGGTCAATATCGCAATAACTTCCGATACACGCTGCCCATGCCGATTGATTTCCAGTGATGAGCGTACCCATTAGAATCACCGAAAATGCCAAGTGCTTCAGTCGCAATAAACGCTGAGTTGAATATTTCATAAACTTAGTCTCCATCATCTTAAAAATAAACGACTGTTTTTAACATCCCATCCTGATGTTATTGCAAACCATCTAGTACATTGAATCGTTGAAAGATTGGATAATAAATGGAGTATAATGGAGG
>DYNO01000184.1 GCA_020721025.1 Thiomargarita sp.
TGAATTGTGTGGCTTGTGCTGTGGTTTCTAAATTAATGAATTGCTCTGTCGCGTCGAGTTTTAACGCGGATTCTTCAACCGGTAGTCTGGTCGCGTCGAGTTTGACGATAGATTTTTCAACGAATTCAGTGGATTCTGTAATTTGTTCAGCCGCGTCGAGTTTTAACGTGGATTCAATCGGTGGAGGAATTTCGATAATTTCAGAAGGTTTGATTTCAGGTTCGCTAACTTGTTCAACGACTGATTGATTTTGCAGATGTTTTGCGTCGTCTAACAACACTTCAAGTAGCATTGGAGAAGCCGCGTCATGAACGCAGTTTGCGAGATGCCTACAGACGGTAGAATCGGCGGGCGTGTACAAATAATTTGAGATAGACAGCGGTAAGCGTTCGATTTCGCTACATAATTTAAATCGTTGCTGTACATCCAAGGTTGGCAACGAGTTGATTTTTTCAAGCAGGTGCTCACACAGTTGGTTTAATCCAGCGAGTTGTGCAGTTTGCGCGGACTGTTGAATGGTGTTGATATATTTCCGACAACTTTCAATCGGTTGCGCTAACGCATCGGTGGGCTCTTCTGCACACAATGCCAGCGCGTGATAAAAATCATAAGCCTGCGCTGCTACTTGGTTATGCAGAGTATTCAGGGGATCAGGTTTGAGAATAGCGGACATGGCGTGAGTACAGGAGTAAAATGTGAGAGTTTAGACCTGTTAAGTTGGTGAAACTCCACAGGTCTGATGTTCCGATTATGCGTCTTCGTGACCGGTCGGTAATTTAAATACACGAATGGATTCAATCAATTGTTTAGAATATTCCACCAAACGATCTGTCTGAATGGTTTGTTCATCCAACTGTCTTGCGGTTTCTTGCGTGCTTTGTTGAATGACCTGCACCCGTTCCCGTAAATCGTTACTGATCTGGGCTTGTTGCCGTGATGCCATTGCAATTTGTTGCACCACTTGCACCAAGTTGGCGGTGGTATTCTGGGTTTCTTTCATCTGTTCACCCGCCCGTTCTGCGAGTCGTGACCCTTCCACCACCTGTTGAATGGTTCTGTCCATCGTGGCAATGGTGTCATTGGTTTCCACCTGAATGTTTTTCACCAATGCAGAAATCTGTGAGGTCGCATTCCGTGAGCTTTCAGCAAGCCGTTGCACTTCGTCCGCAACCACAGAGAACCCGCGCCCTGCTTCCCCTGCGGCTGCCGCTTGCATCGACGCATTCAACGCCAAAACGTGTGTCCGTTCAGCGATGTTATTAATGATGTCAACGATGGAGCTAATTTCTTGAGAACGTTCACCTAACCGTTTGATCCGTTTTTCAGTTTCATGAATGGTTTCACGAATTTCACCCATCCCATCGACAGTCGAGGTTACGGTTGCCAACGCGGTTTGAGTCGAACGAGTCGCTTGTTGGGCAATTTCGTTACAAGATTGAGCGACTTCGGCAATTTTGTTCATGGCTTCGGCAGCAGCAGATAATTCCGCCATCGTGGTATCAACAACGTCACGTTCTTTTTCCGCCATTTTAGAAACTTTGTCACCTTGCACTTTGACTTGCAAGGAAACCGCTTCAACGTCGTCAGAAATGCGCCGTACATTGAGCAACACCCGGCTGGTTTCGGTCGCCATCTGGTTAATTGCGTCTGCCAGTGGTCCAGTAACATCTTCAGTAACAGGTACTTGGACGGTCAAGTCTCTCTGTGATAATTGGAATGAGGCTTTTAACAATTCAATAATTGAGTTGTTGAGCATTTCATTTTCTTTCTCAGCTTTTGCCAATGCCGATAAGCGGTCGTCAAGCAAGCCATTGAACGCGTTTGCTAAAGTTTCCAATTCGTCACCCGTTTTAATGTCAGCACGAGCAGTAAAGTCACCTTCTGCAACACGAGTCACGGTTTCTTCTAAGTGGCTAATGGGGGCAGCAATCCGTCCGAAGAAGATAATTCCTGCGCCCCCTCCGAGAATCAAAATTGCCAACGCGATAGGGATAGAACCCGTTTGAATCTCAGTGGTTAAGGCTTCTAACCGTTCCAAAGATTCGGCTTCGCTAATGTCAGAGAAAATCGCCCAAGATAAACCGGTCACGTTAATTGGCGCGAAGGCGGATAACACAAAATCTCCTCGATAATCAGGGAATAAGTCGTAACCGGTCACGCCAGAAAACGCTGAACGCACCCCCGGACTGTCCACCCGTTGCAAGCCTACACTGGTGTCTTTTAAGGAGATTTCCTCGATACCTTCAGGTTCTAAACCCGAATCTTGAATTGCTGCGAGATAGCGTTCTTTGTCTTCAATCAACATCCGACTGTCATTACGCATGGTGCCATCGGACGCAACAATGTAAGTTTCCCCAGTGCGCCCCGATTCATCCACTCGCCACGCTTTGTTATACGTCATGATTTCGTTAATGGTGTCAATCGTTACGCGAAAAACCAGCACGCCAATTCGCTGTCTGCCGTCAAAAATTGGGGTACTCATGAAGGCTTCAGGCGTTTCATATTCGGGCAGATAATTGGCAAAGTCCACCAAACTTACTTGTCCATGAGGGGCATTACGGGCGGCGGCAAAGGCTTCGCTCAGTCCTGTTTTTGCAAACGCGCCATCAGTTAGGGAAGTGGCAAAATCTATATTTTTCAATGAAGAATAAATCACATTGCCCGTATCGATATCTACCAAATAAACATCGTCAATGTTAAATCGTTGTCTAAAATCATTAATCTGGCGATGATAATTTTTATGAAACCGGGTGTAGCCGGAAGCGTCCGCCGCATAACGGAATTCTTCCTTCGTTCCAAGTGGATTGGGATTGTTGGCAATGTAATAATATTGCAGCGCGACACTGTTATCATTCAACTGCTTGACCATTTCCTCCAAGTTACGATCTAGTTTATGATTGGCACTTTTATATTCGGTGCTAAAATCTTCGAGATAGTAACTTTTTAAGGATTCGCGAAATTGTCCCATTGGCAGTTGTTGCGGAATGGGCGGTCCATCTTCCATTTTCAGCGCGGCTTCTTGGGTAAATCGCGGAAATGCGTCTTTAAAATCTTTCATGGCACTGACTACGGTGCTGTCATCGGCATAGACTTGAATTTGGTTGTTGACTAGCCGAAAATAGCCTTCAATTTGTGATTTTTTGGTATCACGAATCGAACTGATGTGACTGCGCGCACTTTCCGTCAGTGCTTGTTGTCCCAACGTTCCTGCAATTTTACTGGTGAAATACGCGGTAATGAGTACCGGTAACACCGCTAAGAATGCCGAACCGAGAAACATCTTTTGACGAATTCTCATGCTTTAACTCCTTGAGATTAACGAAAAATACAGGACATTACTTTAAAATTTGGTGGTGCTGCACAGGTCAGGAAAATCAGTTATTTTAACCCAGATTTTAAACCTGACAGGTTTGAATCTCTGCAAAATATTGTCATCTTGACTGAATGTGGTACTATCTTACATTTAAGTAGCTATGTAGCTATCCGGTGCGATAATGATTCAAAAAATCCGTGATGATCAAAACTAAACCAGACTTCGCCATTTTTTTCATAGCCGAGATGAGTGAATGGTTTCAGGGCACTGGGGAGTGGTGGTAAATTTTCTAACTTATCTTCGGGAACAAAGATCAAGTGGATGGGGAGATCGTCTAATAAAATGGCTCCCGCATGATCACCACTCCCTAGGATTAATAACATCCGTTTTTTCTGTTGCTTGCGCTCAAAACTCAATAGCATGTTTAAATCAAACACTGGAACTAAATTACCTCGTAGGTTAATCAAGCCCAACAACCATGAGGCAGTATTCGGAATGGCACAGGTTTGTTTGAGTTCCGTCAATTCACTGATGGCATGTTCTCCAATCAATAAGCCAATGTTACCCACACGAAAACCCAAGCGTCGCATCGTTTCCACTTGTTGCATGTTGCGGGCGAGCGGGTCAGATTGGCGATTGAGGGGACGATTGAGCGCGTCACTGGGAATGAGCCAAGGAGTTTTTTTGCCGTTCGTAGGTACATTCATCATCTGAAAACCACTTTATTCATAAGAAGTTACCCCATTGGCAACGATTCGATGGAATCAATTAATAGGATAATTTTAAAATTTCATCTCAGTTTCAATCAGTTGGTGAGTCAAATTTTTCAACATACTGATTTTGAGGTTGATTTAAAACTATCCATTGGGTCGCGCTGTTTTCTGCCAACGGCTGTCTTGTTTTATTCAAAAGTATAAGCGAATTGTTGTAATGGTTTCGCATTGTAATGCAACATTTTTTCTTCACGACCGGGATAAGAAACCCATTCTGAATAAAGCGATTCTCTCTTGCCGGACTTGGCTTCACTCACCAACCTGGTATTTTCTAACCCATGACGTTTGATAAAGTAATTAACATGGCGCATGGTTTTTTTCATCGCACGCACATTACGCATGGCAGACAAGGCTTTGTTGGGAGTATCATTGAGCGATACACTGGCAATCTGAGTATCAAATTCCCGACGTGGCAGTTTGATCAGATCGGCAAGGGCATCTAGGGTGGTACCACGCCGCGTACCTTGCAAACGTTTCATGACGGAGAACCAAATGTCAAGCAAGGCTTTGGATAAATTGGGATGTTGTTTCAAAACCTCGCGTCGCACCACCAAGATATAATTGATTTCATCGGGTGTTTCGCGACTGTCGAATACGATTTGAGCCCCCTGATCCTTGATCAGCTTGGGAATATTGGGATTGGTTGCCCCAACGCCAAACACTTGATTATCCATAAAAATTTTTGGAATGTCGGCAGCAGTTGCAACATTTTGAATTTTAACGTACTGATTGGGAATGATTTGATTGCGTATGAGGAAACGGTCTAATAAGTAGTGTTCCGCTGAAAATTGTCGTACCGCGAAAGTTTTACCGCCGTAATTGCTATCATTACTGTTGCTGCGAACCAAAAGTGCCTCATTACCCTCACTGCGTCCCACCACCAAGATCACATCAGATTCGACATTGTTTCCCACGAACTGAATCACGGCTTCAATGTTAGTCGTTGCAATGGCATCAAGTTCTTTGTCAACAAACCGTTGCACCAATTTTGCTTGTTCATCTGTGGTGAATTCGATGCTCAGATGGTATTTATCGGCGTAATTTTGATAGCTATTTTCTTGCTGCGCTAAAAACCAAGGCATCCACGCGATATGATAACCCGCACCAAATTTAAGTTGCGCGACTTCATTCTTATTGGTCTTGGAATCATTTGCAGTTGGTTTTGCAGTTGATCCGCCTTGGGCTGGTTTGGCACCTCCACCACCCATAAAACTAGAGATATAATCGCATGATGTTAAGGATAATAGCAGCACAAATGCTAGAAATATTCGCGCTTTGATGGCAGTTTGATAAAACGACATAACGCATCCCTTATGTATGTGAATTGAGGCTGGCTCTAACCAACGAGAAACGGTTTGGGTATTATAACGAAACTGGAGGTTACTGAGTCGTGCTCACCCTGCCAATAGGATAATAAATTTTTTAGCAAATAACAAGTTATATTGGCAACTTAATGTACTACTTTAAGATTATCGGTAGTGGTCGTAGTGGTCAGTTGACAATTGTTTTATGGCTAGTAAAATCAATGGATTAAAATCTGAAAATCCTGACAAGTTTCGCACTGATAGACTTTTTGGCGAGAGTGAGATACGAAAGGTGATCATACCGCAAATTGAACATTGATATTAATCAATGTATCGTTATCCGTGCCAAAGCGAGCGCATATTAAATAAATATGTTTTGAATCAAGTAAATATCTCAGATGAGACGGCAAAATAACGTAACTTGACGTTTTGTTGAATATAGATATCGACGATGTGAGTATTTTTAATGGTGAATAACCGATTGCAGGACGGATCACTCATAATTACATTTGTCGAAGTAATGCAAATTTTATATTGTTTTAGAAGTCATGCAGTTTAATGTTCAATCTATTCAGGTGGTTGGTGCTCCAGCCCATTTCAACTGTGTAACTTCTATATTCAGCGAATTCGCAAGCTTGCATTTTCGCGCGTAGTGTGGAGACATCAGAATATGGAATGTTTTATTTGGTTCAATTTACAAATATGCTATCCGACGATAAAATTTGAACGACTAGATGATATAACGGGGAATTCAGATAAAATCTTCCGCCTCCGACCCGTGCGACTCACTTAGAACAATCGCTTGAATTTAAAGCAGTTATTGGTTCAATTTACAAATATGCTATCCGACGATAAAATTTGAACGACTAGATGAT
>DYNO01000030.1 GCA_020721025.1 Thiomargarita sp.
TTTCTTTTTTGCCAAAATGTTCACGCAGTTGATTGTAACAATGTCTTACCGTGCCGCAACACTTATTCAGATATTCCTTTTGTGCTTCATTGGGTTGAAGTTCGATTTTATGTGCCAATAACATCGCTTAACTTCCTCAGTTGCGTCACATTTCAGTTGTGGTGAGGATTCTAATGTGGTATGCTTTACCTGTCAATACTTTTTGGGTTATAGACCTGTTTTGCTTGGTATTAAAGATTTCAAATAGGTTCTATATCTACCAATTTAATCGCCAAAAGAACCAGAAACAACGTAATCCATACTTCCATTCCCCCCCGTCGATTGCTGCACAATGGGAGAACTGACGGATATCACAATATTCACCGGTTGAGCCGTAACTCCACGATTGGACAAGGTAAAGGTAAACTGGCTATTAAAACCATCGTCTATTTTCCCAGCAAGCGTTCCGCCCAAGGGAGTCAGGGTGTCAATTTGCTTGCCGTCCTTGTCGAAAACTTTTGTGTCCACATCAGTCGTCACCTTGAAAGTCGTTCCAGCAACGAGCGCATTACCGTAGAGGTCTTTTAACATGACCGTAAATGTTTGACTTTGACCGGCGGTGAGATGAAATGTTTCAGGAGTCACCTCAATCGTTCCCGTGCGACCAGAAAACAAAATCTTCATGCTCGTCCAAATCGTCGTGTTGGCATCAAATTGACCATTCACGGCATCGAATTGACCATTTTTATCGACATCCACATACAATTCGCCCGTGTCAAACTGATGATTATCATTGGCATCAAGATACGGTTCGCTTAAATCGTCAAACGGTTCATTTTTATCATACTGTCCATTCCCGTTGCTGTCGATAAAACTTTCACTTCCCGTTGTATAAGCCACAATGGTGGTCAGTCCCGGATTGCCACACCCATTGACTTTTAAACTCGCAGGATACGGCACCGCGCAGCCGGTCAAATACGGAGTCATGGGTTCTGCCGATTGCAATACTGCCGTCGCCTGCCCAAATTCGGTAGTTGTGGTAAATGCCCCGCCACCGATACTTTTACCAATTGTTCCCCCTTCCGTAATAAAACTCACGCCCGTTCCATCGGGTACAATATTACCAAATCGGTCGCCCACATACGCAGTAATTTTATCTTGCAGACCAAATTGTACCGCGCCGGCAATGTTTAAAAATTCTGCGGCGAGCGATAAATGGCGGGCATCTGGCACACTGCCAACAATTGTCACTCGGGCACTGGTATAAATGGGTTGATTATTTTGCGTGGTCACGGAGGCAATGACATCGACATTTCCCGCGACCGAACCGCTTTTTAATGCGACACTGACCGAGCCATTGTGCGTGGTATTGCTGGTTGCACTGATGGTTTCGCCTCCGCCTAGCGTGGTTGTTCCTAGCGAAAACGTGACCGTCGTACCATCTTTGACCGGATTGCCCAAGTTATCCTTGATTAAAAAAGTGATGGTGGAGCTTTGCGTCACGCCACTGCCAATAATTCCAATTACTTGCGGATCAATTTTGTTCACTTCGATGATACCGGCATCGTTAGAATTCACAATCAAGGTCAAACTTGCCTGCGTACTTCCCGCGCTGGCTTGAATTGTGGTAACTCCCGCCTGCGTGGTGGAATGAAAGATTGCCCTAACTTCGCCATTATCATCGGTCAATGCGGTGGGTGTAATGCTGCCAATCCCCGACGTTTTAAAATTAACCAACGTACCTGATGGGATAGGCTTTCCAGTGGTATCCAATACTTGAGCAATCACTTCCACTTGATCATTTAACGACAGCGTAGTTTGATTTGCATTCAACAAGATACGATCAATTTTTGCGGCGGGTGCGGTAAATTTCACTTGAGCGGTGGCAACAGCCAATTCTCCTGCTTGAGCGATAACCGTGAGGGTTTCTTCAAGATGATCAGTCACTTCAAACGTAATTCGTCCATGAGTATCACTGTCACCAAAATAGCGACTTAATAACCCTTGTCCTGTACTGCTGAGACGAAAATTCAGTGGAATTCCGGCAATGCCCTGTCCTTTGAAATTTTCGATACTTGCCGTTAAACTGACCGCAGTTTTGCCATCCGCCACGCCATCATCGACCATGTTCGGAGTAAGACGCATTTTCGCCCCAAAATACAGCGGAATCATCTGCTTGGCAGTATCGGCTTCGACCGTGATCGTGACATCTTCAGCAATCTGATGAGAAACCGTCGTTTGTACTCTCCCTTGCGCGTCGCTGACACCGCTGGGATTGGAAAATTGAACGTTGCTGGAACTGGTAAATTTCACCGTTTGCCCTTCAATGGGAGTTCCTTCGCTGTTAGTGACGGTGGCGGTAATCGTGGTTTTACCATTCATTTCCAACACGTTACTATTCACTGTGGCGGTCAATTGCCGATCTTTGCCGAATGCTGCTTTAAAATTCACAACTGCATCAGAACTTAACTTTTCTCCCCGTTTTGCAGTCACCTTGACCGTACCGCCGTTATTTTCCAAATCTGTCACGGTGATTTCAGCCACTCCTTGCGCGTTGGTCAGCACTTCGCTGGCACTGAGGATTTCGTTATTTTTTTCTGTAAACCCAAATTTAACTTTTTGATTAGGAATGGAAGATTGTTGCCCATCTTTCAATAATGCCGTTAATTTGGCTTGACGTAGCGTATTGGTAATCTTTGGCAATAGTTCTAAACTGGCACCGAAATATAACGTGATGGTTTGAGTCGCAAAAGCACTGGTCACGGTTAAAATGACATTTTCAGGTTTATCGTCAGTGACCGTGAAAGTTGCCGCGCCGTTATTATCGGAAGTTTTGGGCACATTGTGTAATTTGGCATTGCCAGAAACAGTGACATTAAAGCCTTCATTGGGTAACAAAGTGGTTGTGTTAGCAGTACGGTAGCTAAAACTTGAGGTAATTTGAGCAGTTTCATTGAGGACAAGCACGGTTTCTGAACTATTTAATTCAATCAGATTAGCACGAGCCAAGTGAGTTAGAAAAGTGATATTCACTGGCGCAGCTTCCGTTCCCCCCGCACGCACAATGACTTGATAAGTTCCCGGCGTTTGACTGGTGGCATTGACGGTAAAACGTCCGAGATTGTCGGTATTGCCGCTAATTTTGTCGAATAAGACTGCATCGGAAGGGCTGAATAAATTGACGATGATACCGGTAACAGGTTGATTATCTTTATCTCGCGGCACCACGATGAGGGTGATCGCCGCGCTGCCATCGGCACTTTGACCGTCATTTTCAACCATGACATTGATCGCCTTAATTCGAGAATCCGCAGTTTGTTCCCCAAAAGACAAATTCGCCAATTCACTGGACACATTGCCCGATTGTGCATACACGATAAACGTTTCTTTTACTTGACTTTTTACTGTCGTCTGAAAAATACCTTGTTCATTGGTTGTGCCACTCATCGCAGTAAATAACGCGGTGCTTGAACTACTTACAACATTCACGGGAACATTGGCAATCACAGCATTGTTGGCATCACGAGCGATAACGGTCAATGTCACTTCAGATTTACCGTCGGCGGGTTGATTGTTATTGCTGACTAAGAGCATTAATTTTGCTGCATTACTTTGCTCACCAAACGATAAATTTGCAGATTCACTGCGTAAACTATCAGACTGGGCATATACCGTAAATGTTTCTTTCACTTGAGTTTTTACTGTCGTTTGAAAAATTCCTTGTTCATTGGTCGCACCACTCATCGTAGTAAACAACGCGGTGCTTGAACTGCTCACCAAATTAATTGCGACATTGGCAAGCGAGGAATTATTGGCATCACGAGCGATAACGGTCAACGCGACTTCCGATTTACCGTCGGCGGGTTGATTGTTATTGCTGACCAACAACACTAATTTCGTGGCTTTGGGCGAGGTGGATAACGTGGAATCGCCACTGCCGCCACCCAAACAGCCGGAGAGAAATAAAGTGTAAAATAAGAGATTGAAAAATAATAAAAATCGGTAAGCCGTCAACGATGTCATAAAGTGCATACGGGAGAATCCATGTCAAGACCAGCAACGCTGCGTGAGGATAACGATGAAAAACCAAATTGTATCAAAGAATTTTAACCTGCGTCATGCCTAAGCTATTTTGTTATGCGGGCTAAGGTCACATTTTTGCTGAATTTTCAGAATAAAGCCATTTTACGCTATCGGAAACGTAACAATGAATTTTGTACCCCGACCGGCATCGCTTTCACAGCAAATATTGGCAGACATCGCGTCAACTAACTTCTTAACGATAAACAACCCCAACCCAGTAGAATGCTCGCCCCCGGTAGGTTTGGCACTTAATCGACTGAATTTATGAAATAATTTTTGCTGCTCGGCAGAAGTAAAACCCACACCTTCATCTTGTACCTCACACGATACATGTTGTTCGGTTTGATATAAACGCACCTTAACCGACTTGCCTAGGGGAGAATATTTAATCGCGTTGGAAATCAAATTATCAAGCACTTGATAAACCAGCGAAGGGTCTAAAATCGCAATGTAGGATTTTTCATCATAAATCAGTTTTAAATCAATCTGTTTTGCTTGAGCACGCGCATGATACTCTGCAACCAACTGTTGCACAATTGGCAATAAATCAATCGCTTGTAATGACAGTTTCACATTACCAGATTCGATTTTATTGACATCCAACAGATTCGTAATTAAATTGAACATTTGTTTTGAAGCACGTTCAATTTTTGCTGCATATTCAAGCAATTCCTTTTTTGATAATTCAGCAATATCTTCTTGAATCAACTCAGCAATCCCTAAAATACCGGCTAATGGATTTTTGAGATCATGGGCAGCAATTCCCAAAAAATCATTCTTTTCTTGGTCAAGTGACAATAAACGTAGATTTTTTTCTCGCAATTCAATCGCCTGCTGTTGCAACAAATAATTTTGTTCTTCTAACTGCTTATCTTTCAAATACGCCTCTAACGCCCCCGCCACAGTTAAAATTAAATCTTCTTTTTGCCAAGGTTTTGCGACATAACGATACAAACCCGCATGATTAACCGCATTGACCAACGCCTGCGCGCTGGATTGTCCAGTCAACAAAATATTGAGTGTATTGGGTGCAACTTGATGAATTTGTTTGAATAACTCATCACCAGAAATACCCGGCATGATGCAATCTGAAATAACTAATGCAACATCACAGTGATCTGCCTGTAATTCCTCAAACACCTCAAAGGCTTCTTCTGCATTCTCAGCCGTTTCAATGAGATACTGTTGCGCGAACTGATCCTGTAATTGTTCCTTCAAACTATACAGGATAGTCGGTTCATCATCCACGCACAAAATTGCCATCTGCTTCATACGATATTAAGGCTCGCTCTATTCCTAAACGAATGGTTGTTAATAATTCTTGTGTATCCCAAGGCTTATGTAAACATCGAAACAAATTAGCGTGTTCCTCCGCCCGTTGAATAGCACTACGATCTGCTTGACCCGTCAATATCACTTTGACTATGTTAGGAAATTTCTGATGCACCGCGATTAAAAATTCATCGCCCCGGATTCCCGGCATCAACCAATCCGATACAATCACCAATACTACAACTTCTTCCGCGACCAATTCATCAATCACTTCCCATGCTTCTTCTGCACTATTTGCCGTCTCACACAGATAATCATCGCGGAAATTGCTCAAAATTTGTTCTCGCAAACAATCCAGTACAATCTGCTCGTCATCCACGCAAAGTATTGCTTTATCAGGCATCATCTATTCCTTGTTGACTCCAACTGACACGATGGGTAAAAAAACGGTGAAAGTTGTTTTACCGCTCCCGCTACGCACTTCAACCCTACCATGATGTTTTTCAATCACTTTTTTCACAATATCCAATCCTAAGCCCGTCCCTTCACCCCGTGGTTTGGTGGTAAAAAAGGATTCAAAAATTTTGGATTGCAATTCCTCCGGAATACCATGCCCATAATCCGAAACTTTGACGACAACAAAATTATCCTGTTGATTTGTCTCAATTTCAAGCATTCCCTTACTACCCATTGCATGAATGGCATTGTGAATCAAATTGCTCCAAACTTGATTCAATTCATCAGGATAACAGGCTACCGGCGGCAAAGGAGCATAATGTTTAACAATTTCAATATGATGTTTCAACTGAGCCTGGTATAAAATCAATACCGTTTCTATTGTATCCGTGACATCCATGATGATAGCTTCAGCACGATCTTCAATGCGAACATAATTTTTCAACGCAAAGATAATTTTTCCAGCACGATCAACAGCAAGTTTAATATTTTCGCTATTTTTCTGCTGTCTGACCAGATGATAGGCAGCTTTCAATAAAAATTCAGTTTCCGGTATTGACAGCAGCGGCAAGAAATCCGAGAGATTTTCATATAACCCAATGTTAATTAAGCCTGTCGCGACGATTTCCGCAGATTCGATTTGTTGCTGTTTTAACCAAGCGGTTAATTCCTTCTTGAGTTTTCGTTCTTCGCGTGAAGACAATGATTTACTTTGCACTCCCACCGTGACCAATCTAAAAAATTGCTGTTGTTGCGGTTCAGACAAGATTTTTAACAATTGTGGCAAAATTTCCAAAGAAGCTCGCAAACCGTTTTCAATATTCCCGATAGACGCATTAATCGCACCTAATGGAGTGTTAATTTCATGGGCGATACCCGCGATAAGTTGCCCCAGTGCCGCCATTTTCTCAGAATTGACTAATTCTTGCTGCGTTAGCTTTAAATTATTCAACGCTTCTGATAATTCCGCTGTCCGTTCAACCACTTTGAGTTCCAACGTTGCATGTGATTCTTGCAAATGCGCGAACAAATCTTTTAGATGCAATGCCATCACATTAAAATTTTCCGCCAACTTATCGACCTCGTTAATTTCAGAATCGACCCGTTTTACTTCAAGTTCTTCAATGCTATCGCATATTCCTGAAGTTAAGTCAGCTAAGTTACTAATCGGCAACGCTATTTTTTCAGACAATTGGTAACTTTTACGCACCAGATACATAAAAAATACCAGATAGAACAGGATCATGGCAGCAATCATGATATAACCAATCGTTTTGGCTTGATGATTCAATTCAAAAACAGGATTAAAAATCAAATTCTTATCAACGAGCACCAATAACCGCCAACCCGTTTCCGGAATGATTTCTTGCGATAAGAGAAATTCTTGTCCATTAATCGCAAAATCGCTAATTTTAGCATTAGAAGTAAACATCTGCTGAATTTGTGAAACGATACGATAATCTTTATTTTTCAGCAAATTATACTCTTCTGATTTCTCAACTGTCGTCGTTAGCTGGTCGCCATAAACATGGGCTTTTAATTCTTTTAAATTAAGCAATTCTTCAAGTTTTTTAGGCATCGCCAGAATCATACCTTGCTGATTAACCAAAAATGCGCTGGCTTGCCAAGGAAGGTCTAGTTTTAGAATGTTACTGACAAATTTGTCAATGGTGATATCAATGCCTGACACGCCTTCTAAAAATTCGCCATTGTAAATTGGCACAATGCACGACATCATCCAACCATGCCCGGCGGGATCAAGATAAGCATCTGTCCACACTGTCTTTTTTTCTGGATTATGTTTGGCATCGGCGAGATAATAGAAGTTAAATTCTTCCATCGTAATGTATTCACCATACTGTTCTACAACATTATTGATGAAGGGATAGAGCCGATTCATGTTGTCATAACTGTTAAAATAAGCCGCGACAACGTTGCTATTGTGGCTCACAATACTTTTTAGCAAAGGATCAAATGTTTCAGTGCGTAATGCTTTGTTTTTCATCGCATCTGTTTGTGGCGTTTTCGCAGAATAGTATAAACTGCTACCGCCATTATCGTTCTTTTTGTAAAACACCCCGTTTTCCGCCACAGCGAACTCTGGTTGCCCAAAAGGTAAACTAAAGCTCTCAGGTCGTTGAAAATACGCTTGTTGTTCATCTTGCATAAAGCGCGCGAGGGTCGAAATTTCGTTGAGTTGCAGATTGATTTTTTGAGCTTCACGCGAGGAGATTTCTTGCGTGTTTTGTCGTGCTTCTTCCAACAACATATTCATGGTCGTTTGTGTCAGGAAGGCACTGATTCCAAAGTATAAAATCAGCAACACAATTTCGACAGTAAAAACAGGTGTGAGCGAAGAAGTTAAAAAACTTTTATAAATGATTTCACGAAGAGATTTTTTAACAAAGTTTTTGTTTTTCATATTGTTATCTATGGGATGCCGATAGGTTGTCGTCAGGGTCGTGCGATTTCTAATAACTTAAATTGTAATTCTCGCTTCTGATTGCAATTAAAGCGTAATCTATTGATTTTATTGGTGATAGTTAATTATTTGGATGAGTCACTTTTAAATTCAGTCGTTGTGGCATATTTTCGGGCATTAACAAACTTAATCCATTCAAAGAAATCGCCGGATTGGGTTCGAGGGTTATAGTCAGACGGCGCGGGTTTTGAATAAATTTCTGTAACCCATTGATAATGCTTGTATCCAACTTGGCACCAGAACGTTGTAGATCGGAATGCACTTTTTGACCCAATTGTTGTTGCAATGTCACATCCGTCATCAGGTTGCGCTGCGCCAATAACGTGAAAAGACGGGGCAATAGACCATTATCAGTATAATCCATAAAAATATTGTGTAACGGCAACGTCGTCGCGGCAGTGAGCAATTGTTTTAAAGTTGATGCGTCATCTAGCGTCGCCTTCAGTTGCCATATTCCAAAATGTTTACTATTGATTAATAAAGTTAAATTGACTGATTGTTGTTTTTTCTCCGCCAAAAGTGTCACATCGGCTTGAAACGCCATATAATTCAAACTTCTGAGATCATGGAAAGTGAGATAGTACGCGTCATATTTCGCAAGTTTTAACCACCACGGGGCGGGTAAGGTGCTGTCAGGAATTGCGATTGTTAGATTTTTAACCGTTAGCTGTAAAAAATTGGGAATTCTGTTTGCGTCATAGAGTTCATACAATGGTGACAAAGCAATTTCTTCAATTTGTATTTCTGGTAATGTAGTTGGCTGAATTTTCAGCGATTTTATGAGCAAACTTCCGAACAACGATAAATTGACTTGTTCATAGTTAATCATTGCTTGTTTGGCAAATTGTTGAGTGAGTCGCGCCACTTGTTGATTCACATAATGATCAAGATAGGCTTTGATTCCGCCTAAACTTGCAGCAGTGATAAGAATAAATGTAATCGCCAAGGTTTTAATATGCCAGATATTCATCAATTTTATTCTTCAGTGGTGAATTTTTCGCTAATGAATTGATATTTAAACGAAATTTAAAAGCTGTTTGCAACTTGTCAAACTGAAACCAAAATAAAACGAGTCAAACGATCTGAACATGGTTAAAAATTATTTTCATTGTTGCAACGATTTATCTGCATCCTGATTTTCTATTAATAATTCAATTTGTTGCCATATCTGACGCACCGACAAACTGCCGTAACACGGGGGAAAAATTGCAGAATCTTCCGGATAACGGCATTTTTTACGAAAACAGGGTGAACAAGCAAAATTTGTTAAAACATGAGTTTGTTTGAGGTGATAGGTGCCGGTGCGTTGGGGCGAGGTCGAACTGTAAATCGTGACGCTAGGAATCGCCAAGGCGGCGGCTAAATGCGCTAAACCGGTATCGACTCCTACCACTGCGCGAGCTTGCAGCAATTCTGTCGCAAGATGGCGTAAATTACTTTTATTTATCAAACTGATCTGCGAGGAAAGTGTCGCAATTCGTTGGGCACGGTCAAATTCTTCGCCAGAACCCCATGGAAGACGAATTTCAAATCCCGCACTGATCGCTTGTCGGGCTAATTCAAACCACATAGATTCTGGAAGTTGTTTGGTGCGCCATGTGGTGCCATGCAGAAAGATTAAAGTGTTTGATTTTCTTGTTAAATTTTGGAAATTCGCTGCGATACCATAGTCTAAGGGCAGTTGTTCTAATGAATAATTTAATACCTTTGCGAATAATTGTCGAATTCGTTCTACTGCATGTTGTTGTTTATCAATGAAATAACGGTGTTGATAATTCCAACTTGCCCAAGATTCTCGCGCCGAATATTTGTCCAATCCACAACGCACCCCCATCGCCCAACGGCTTAACCAAGCACTTTTTAATAAACCTTGTGCATCAATGATGTAGTCGTAATTTTGCTGTTGTAACTGTTGGATAAAGTGCTGCCATTCGCCACTTCGCCATGCTTGATAAGGGTGTTTTCGCCACCGCCGCAAAGCGACTGGAATCAATCGTCTAACTGCTTGATGCCATTGAGGAATTTCACTGAAATTTTCTTCCACCACCCAGTCGAAGCGAATTTGTGGATGACGAGTGTATGCGTCGGTGAGCGCGGGCAAGGTATGAATGACATCACCAAGAGAAGAAGTCTTAATAATCAGAATGTTAGTAGAGGTGGACATGTTGGACAGGAAAGTTTTTTACAGAGGATTTTTGAATCATACAGCCCAAAATGTATTTTAGTTTCATACAGTTGGGCTGATAACGTGAGTTTATTCACCCGTCGCAGCTTTTTCACAATCTGCAATCAAGTCATCTAGGGCTTTGACACTGCTTTTTGCTTCGGCTTTTAATTCGTGTAAAAACTTCAATTCGCTTTGGGAAATATGAGAATCTGCAAAGAATTCATCTCGCAGGATTTTAACTTCTTTTTCGCTCACATGTCCATCAGTTAAAGCGAATGCTTTCGAGACTTTACGCCAATCTGCCATACAACCTCCGGGAAATTTAATTTAGGTTTTGAGAAGATATTAGGGATAATGGGACAACCGATCTGCACAGCTTGTTATCATTACTTGTAAAATCAATTCGTTGCAAAATTGCAATTGAGTTCGATAACTGATTGAAATTAAAATAAGATTTTAAATTCATCGAAACTATCAAGGACTAAGTTAGAAAGATTCCGATAAATTTTACGTTATCCTAAAAAATATCACATCATCATAATTTTAACAGCATTGCGCATTTATCACAATAGAAGTCCCAATTGTGCCAGCAATTCTCAGCATGAAAATAATATCTATTCAGTTGGTTGTAAATTTTGGAAGATCATCAATGAAAAATTATCTTTCCAGTTCATGTTTGATCTTGTTCTGCGACCCAGGCGCGTTTGGTAAAACATGCCCAGCCTGCGTGGCACAACCAACCCATATCTCGCAAAAAAGTGCGGCGTTTCGCATACCAGATTTCAACCAAATACCTTTCTTCGGCGGAGGTAGTGACGCTCAATTGGGCGGGGCTGATCAATCCGATGGGGGGGTGAGTGTGCGAATTTGTCATAATGACCGATACGGAGGTTAATTCGGGCGAAATGCCAATTAAACGCAGTTTTCCCCAAATCACGGCAAATAGACGGGGCAAATAACGCAGTAATGGAATGGAGGTTGCCCACTCCCAGCTTTCAAATTCACTCGGATAGAATTGTCCAAATTTGGATTTAACCGATTGATTATCTGCTAAAATTACTTTTTTAATCGGGTGCTGTGGATTTTCTCGTAGGGCAACCAAGGGGGCAATGAACCACAATGGCAATGATAAAATGACCAAGACCACTGCCAAACCACGATGCAATAATCCTTCGACCGATTCGTGCAAACAATGTTGAGATAAATCGCGTAATTGAGCATTCGCTTCATGAGTGATTGCGCCGGTATGAATGTCAACTATCGTATCTCCCCACACAATTAAGTTTTCTAGGGTTAGATTTTTGCCGAGATAAGTATCAGATAAGACGATGGTATTGCGCAATAAAGTATTTGATTCAATAACAACATAGGGATGAATTACTGAATTTTCTAATACTACAGAGGGATGAAGATGACAATGATTTGCCACCAAACCGACCGAGTGTGGCGCGGGTGCTTGACTGCATCGCCCAACGTAGAGTTTTGGATGATTTGGCAGTTGTAAGCAAGGAATGACCATTCTTGGAAATTTTTGTTGCATAACATCCAGATTTGCTTGATGATAGCTGAGGAGAGAATCTAATCTAGCAAAGTTACCTTCGATCTCAACAGTGACATGCGGTGGGGCAATTTCTGGTGCATTCCATGCCAATAAATTTGCCGCGGCGAGCCAATCTGCTTGAGGACGGCGAATCAGCAGCAATTGTCCATCTTGTTCATTGAGTTGGGCGGCGATAATGGGTTCGGCGAGGTTGGTTGTTTTATTGAGAAATTCTCTCAAGCGGATGTCCCGCAACACGTCCCCTCGTAGCATCAAGTATTCAGTGTCTTGCAACGAGTCGCCCAAACGTCGCAAAATATCCGCGGGCAATTCCTGACCTCGACCCAGCACGTAGTGGATTTTGATGCCCCAACGGTCGCCATTTTGGAGCGTTTGCTTAACTTGATCGGCAAATTCAGCTATCACTAACCAAATTTCTTCGATTTTTTGACTGACCAATGAGTCTAATATGTGTTCTAACAGTGGTTTACCGGCTATCGGAAGCAATCCTACGCATGTTTTTAGGGTTAGGGGGCGCAATTCTTGACCATCTCGATCCGCAAAAATGATGACTTTCATTATGGTTCCATTGAATTTGACTTGGGTACTCAAAGCCATTGACTTAAGGAAAAATAGGCAAAAACTGATGTTATTCAAGAACTCAAATTCAAACAACGATATTTTACCAAACACGGTCATAATGAGAAATAATTTCAAATAAAACAAAGAGATTTTCGTTCCAATGCGCTGAGGCTGTAAAAGAACTCCCAAAATTGACAATTTTTTTACTTGTAAGTTGTTGATTTTACATAACCGAAAATCCAAAAAATGAGGTTCTTTTACAGCCTCGTCGCGTTGGAACGAGTAACTATTTGTTTTATTTAAAAAATCTATCACATCGTCATATTGTTAAGTTGAATGGCTTTGCTGTCCAGAAAAGGGTGCCCCGCCCAATAATTAACTCGCCGCTTGTAATGCTTGATGAATATCTTCTGCAATATCATCAATATGTTCCAATCCGATAGACAAACGCACCATGTCCTCGCTCACGCCGGCTTTTGCCAATTCTTCCGCCGATAATTGACGATGGGTGGTTGTTGCGGGATGACATGCAAGTGAACGGGCATCGCCAATATTGACCAAGCGCACCACCAGTTTCAACGCGTCGATAAATTTTGCGCCCGCTTCCCGCCCACCATTGATGCCAAAGCTCAAAATGCCAGAAGCCCGTCCGCCCATGTATTTGTCAACCAAGGGTTTACTTGGATTATCGCTCAGTCCGGCATAACGTACCCAAGCAACACTCGGATGTTTACGCAATAATTCCGCCACTGCCAATGCGTTAGAACAAATTCGATCCATCCGCACGGCTAACGTTTCAATGCCTTGCAAAATAAAAAATGCGTTCATCGGAGACAATGCAGCCCCCATATTACGCAAAGGAACAACCCGCGCCCTTGCAATATACGCTGCCGCGCCAAAGGATTCGGTATAAGACACGCCGTGATAGGAGGGATCCGGGCGGGTTAATTGGGTAAATTTATCAACATGTTCCGCCCAAGGAAATTTGCCAGAATCCACAATCACCCCACCAATGCTATTTCCATGTCCACCCATGTATTTTGTCAGCGAATGCACCACAATGTCTGCCCCGTGTTCAAATGGACGGCATAAATAGGGGCTAGGCACGGTATTGTCAACAATCAGCGGAATGCCATGATGATGAGCCAGTTGCGCCAACGCGCCAAAATCAACCACATTTCCCAGAGGATTGCCGACAGATTCGCAGAAAATCGCCTTGGTTTTACCATCAATCAATTTTTCAAAACTGTTGGGATCACGGTAATCGGCAAAACGCACCTCAATTCCATACTGTGGCAAAGTATGGGCGAATAAATTGTAAGTGCCACCATACAATGTACTGGAAGTGACGATATTATTACCCGTAGTCGTGATGGTCATGATTGCATAAGTGATTGCTGCCATGCCCGAAGCCAATGCCAACCCTGCAATTCCCCCTTCCATTGCAGCAACTCGCTTTTCTAACACGTCATTGGTGGGATTCATCATCCGAGTGTAAATATTACCCGCTACTTTTAAATCAAATAAGTCGGCTCCATGTTGAGTATTATCAAAGGCATACGAAGTCGTTTGATAGATTGGAACAGCAACAGCCTTAGTTGTCGCTTCGATATTGTAACCTGCGTGAATGGCGAGGGTTTCAATGTGCATGAGTATGGGCTCTAAAATTGTGTGTGAGAATAGGATGAGGCAGTGACGCAGCAGTGAGGCAATTTCATCAACTATTTACTGAATTATTATTTTAGACGATTTGCAACGACTTGGGTTTAATCATCCGAATCAAGCAAAATTTTCTGTCTGAAATAAACCATTAAGTTATACTTGACAATGGGGGCAAAAATAACTCGCACGCTGGGCAATTTTAACCTGTTGAATGATTTCGCCACATTGCCTACACGCTTCGCCCGCCCTCCCATAAATCTTTAATTCTTGTTGAAAATAACCGGCGTGACCTTCGCTGTCGGTGAAATCTTTGAGTGTGGTGCCGCCCTTGGCAATTGCTATCGTTAGAATTTGTTGAATCATCGCGCCAAATCGTTCAAATTCTTCCAAACTGATTGAATTCACCGAACGCAAGGGATGAATTCCGGCTGAAAATAATGATTCATTGGCATAAATATTCCCTACACCCACCACAATCTGACTGTCCATGATGAACTTTTTGACTGCGATATTTTTTCTATGAGCCAGATTGAACAAATCTTCACCAAGTGCATCATTTTCTAACGGTTCGATGCCCAAATTCGCCAGTAAGGGATGGTGTGCTACCGGCTCAATCGTCCATAAAATGCAGCCAAAGCGACGCGGATCGTGGTAACGCAGACATTGCTGATTGTCAAAAATAAAATCGACATGATCATGTTTTTTCAACGGTTCTTCAGGATGGACGATCAATAATCTGCCCGACATTCCCAAATGAATCAATAAGTGTCCTAAAGTACATTTTAGCAATAAATATTTGCCGCGCCGCGTCACCGTTTCTACCCGCTGTCCCGGCAAAATTATCGCAAGTTGTTCGGGGACTTCCCAACGCAGGCGGCATTCTCGCAGCTTCACTTGTTGAATAATCTGATTTTCAATATGCGCGGCAATCCCGTGTTTGACAGTTTCGACTTCGGGTAATTCTGGCATGAGATGAATTGAGATAGCAAAAATTGGCGCGATCAACGGGAACTTGATTGATCACGTCAAAGGGTAGAAAGGATTTTAAATCAATGCGTTGCTTTGTCAATGCGACCGATTGCACAACTGACCACCGAAGTGGCTTTTGCCTTGAATGAAGATATCCCGCTGACGGAGCCTTTTTCTGGATAACCAAGTGATAACAATGTCTTAATGAGTTCATCCCGCTGTAAATTTTCGCCCGCCACCGTCACCCTGCCTTCTTCGACATCAATCACAACCGATTGAATATTCGGAATTTTATTCAAATTATTTTCAATGGTGCGAGCACATCCACCACATTTGATATTTTCGACCGCGATAATTTCTTGCATGATCATCATCCGAGCAATGGAAAAATTTCAGTTTACATCAATCCGGCAAACGGTTGTACTTCAACCCACTCGCCTTGTTCAATTGTCGTTTGTTCCGCGTTGAGCCAAATAAAACAATTCGATTCCGTCATCGAGCGCAAAATATGCGACCCTTGCGAACCCGAACTTTGCACTGTCCATTCGCCTTGAGCATCTTGTGCCAAAATGCCGCGTTGAAACTCAGCACGCCCTTTTTTCTTTTTCAATTTGGAGACACAACGGGCTTTCATGACTCGAAATTGTGTCGGATCATTGAGTTGACCTTGCATCTGACGTAATGCCGGTTGGACAATTTGGTAAAAAGTGACCATCAGTGATACTGGATTGCCGGGTAAGCCAAAAAAGGTCATGTTTTTCACTTTACCGAATGCGACCGGATGTCCCGGTTTCATCGCAATCCGCCAAAAATTAACTTCGCCAACTTGTTGTAAAATCTCTTTAATAAAATCTGCTTCCCCAACAGATACGCCACCAGAAGTGATTAACACATCAGCATTGTCCGCGGCTTCTAAAAGTGCTTGTTGCAATTGTTCTGGTACGTCAGGTATCAAGCCCATGTCAATGATATCAAGGTTTAAGCGCGCCAACATGCCATAAAGCGAATAGCGGTTGCTGTCGTAAATTTGTCCTTGCTGCAATATTTCGCCAATGGAGCGTAATTCGTCCCCGCTGGAAAAAAATGCAACCCGTAACCGCCGTTTGACTCGCACTTCGTCAATACCCAATGAAGCCAGTAATCCTAAATCTGGGGGAAGAATCACGCGTCCGGGCTGCAATACCACTTGCCCAATTTGTAAATCTTCACCCGCGAATCGCACATTTTGCCCAGCTTGGTGTTCAGCGGTGTTAAATTTCATGCTGTCCGCTGTGGCTTCAACGTGTTCTTGCATGATAACGGTGTCTGTGCCTTCGGGAATCACTGCACCGGTCATAATTCTTGTACATTCATCGACTTGTACAACTCCTTCAAATGGACGACCCGCCCACGCTGTGCCAATCACACGCAGCGTTTTCACGGTTTTGTCCAACGCTTGCGAGTGAATTGCATAGCCATCCATTGAGGAGTTATTGTATGCAGATACTTGAATGGGCGAAGTTATTTCTTGTGCTAACACCCGTCCTAAACTATTGCGTAGGGCAAGTTTTTCGGTGCTTTGAATCACGGGGACAGTTGTCATGATTTGAGCGAGGGCTTGTGGCACAGTGAGAGAGTGGGATTCTGCGTCGGCGCAACATGCTTGATGAGCAATTGTCTGAGTCATATTTAAAAACAGTAAGTTAGATGAAAGATGACAGTTGTATAACTGTGGTCAGTAAAAAGTGTCGGGGTTAGTTTCCTGTTAAGGAAGCGGTTAGGTTGGGTTGAATGTGCGATACCAAGGTTCAACTCGTGGAATTGAGTAGTCTGATGAATGCACGGAGCAAGCGTTCTTTGAATGAAGTATTAAGCGCGCGTAATTTTGAAGAGTTGCGTATTTTGGCAGTTACGCCGTGATGAGATATAAAAACCTAATTAGAGATGGCTTTACGTTGCCATGCTCCTGATTTTCCACCGCTTTTATTCAGTAGTTGTACTTGATCAATGCACATGCCCCGATCCACTGCTTTGCACATATCATAAATCGTTAATAGAGCGACTTGTACCGCCATGAGTGCTTCCATTTCGACCCCAGTTTGCCCATGCGTTTCGGCAGTCGCTTGACAATACACGGTACTTTGTTCGACGATGACACGAAAGTCGATGTGAATGTGGGTGAGGGCGAGTGGATGACATAGGGGAATGAGATCACTGGTTTTTTTCGCTGCCATGATACCGGCGAGACGCGCCACTCCCAAGACATCGCCTTTTTTATGTCCACCTACTTGAATGAGTTGCAACGTTTCGGGTTGCATGAAAATAACCCCTTCTGCGGTTGCGACCCGGTGGGTAGTTTTTTTATCGCCAACATCAACCATGTGAGCTTCACCTGATTGATTAAAATGTGTGAGAGTCGTCATAGAAACATTCCAATGATTTTAGGAGTTATGCAGTTCAAAATGTAATTTAGATTTGATTGAATCAATGAGTGTCTTTGGAATACGAGTTTAAATTTGTACTCCAACTTAAAGCCGTACCTCGACTCCTTGCTCTGCCATTTTTTGCTTGGCTTGGGCGACGGTGAATTCTCCAAAATGAAAAATACTCGCGGCTAACACGGCATCTGCCCTGCCTTCAATCACGCCATCAACCAGATGTTGTAAATTTCCTACACCGCCTGAAGCAATCACGGGCACGGAAACCGCGTCACTGATGGCTCGCGTGAGTTTTAAGTCGAAGCCATTGCGAGTGCCGTCACGATCCATGCTGGTGAGTAAAATTTCGCCCGCGCCGTAAGCGACCATTTTTTTTGCCCATGCGATTGCATCAATTCCCGTTGGTTTGCGTCCGCCGTGAGTGAATACTTCCCAACCACTGCCTACTTGTTTTGCGTCAATGGCGACGACGATACATTGTGAACCGAAATGGGTGGTGGCTTCTTGGACGAATTCTGGGTGAAATACCGCTGCGGTGTTAATGCTGACTTTATCCGCGCCGGCGTTGAGCATCCGTCGAATGTCGCCTAATTTGCGAATTCCTCCCCCCACAGTGAGCGGAATAAATACTTGGCTGGCAACGTCTTCCACCACATGCACCATTGTGTCCCGTGCGTCAGAACTGGCGGTGATGTCTAAAAAAGTGAGTTCGTCCGCGCCTTGTTCGTCATAACGACGGGCAATTTCCACTGGGTCTCCCGCATCGCGGATGTTGATGAAATTCACGCCCTTGACCACGCGCCCAGCATCGACATCTAAACAGGGAATAATTCGTTTGGCTAATCCCATAAAATCCTCTGACATAAAAAATGCGATGCTCCTCGCGAGACACTGCACCTTTGAAAATACCAAAAAATACAACTTGTCGAAAAATAACCTAAGATTCAGTAAATTATCTTGCAAAACTGGGTTCTGAGTTATTTTGATGATGACGAAACTGGTTGCCCCGGCTCCGTCATCATTCAGTTTTCAGCTTGCTAAGATGAATTTATTTCTTCTTCTTAGTTGCTTTCTTTGTAGTTGCTTTTTTAGCAGCAGGTTTCTTCGCAGCAGGTTTCTTCGCCTTTTTCTTCGCAGGTTTGACCATTGGTTCTGGAATGGTTGTAGGTCTTGGAGTCAAACGATTGGTAGAATTTCTCGCCGCTCCAGAGCAATCTTTGCCTTGACCAATGGTAATTTGAACCCGACGATTCTTCGCACGACCTTCTTTGGTGGTGTTATCGTCCACAGGTTCAACTTCACCCCGACCTTCGCTGAAGACCTTGGCGGCGGGAACTCCACTGCTTACGAGGAAGTCAGCCACGGTGTTGGCACGTTTTTCAGACAAGGTTTGATTGTATGCGTCTGTACCAACGCTATCGGTGTGACCGATCACAATGATACTCTCGATACTTGGCAAGCTCTTCATGATTCTTGCTGCCAATGCGGCGACCGTGTCTTGACCTTGTGGAGTCAAATCGAACTTGTTAAAGCCGAAGGTGACATCGCTGCTGAGAATGAAGTCACAACCCTTAGTGACGTATTCGCAACCATTTTCATCCACAGCTGCACCGCTAGGTGTGCCTGGGCAGAGGTCACGATAATCAGGTACACCATCACCATCACTATCCAACGGACATCCATCACTATCCACACCTTTGGAAATTTCCAGCGGGGTGTTGTTAGGACATTTATCGCGGTAGTCAGGAACACCATCACCATCGGTATCAATAGGGCAACCAGTCTTGGTACCAAAATCACCCGGATGATCTTTATCGCCATAGACACCCTTTGAAATTTCTTCAGGCGTATTGTCTGGGCAATTATCTATATCGTCAGGCACACCGTCACCGTCCCGATCACCCGCAGAATCGCCGCAATTATCAAACGGTTTGCGAGGGTCATTTGGTGTTGTCGGTGTTTTGACACATTCCTTATCACGAGTCGTTAAGACCGCTTTTCTTTCCGAATCAATTAAATAATTGGTAGGCTTATCTTCGGCTGCCATCGCAGAAAAAGATGCTGCGGAGAGCAGAGTCCCGGTGATCAGCCCTATTAAAATTTTCCGACTAGAGTTTTCAAGCATGAGTACCTTCCTTCTAATTTTAAAATGACAAAACTAAAAATTGAATAAAGCCGGCGATAAGCCACAGCATTATGCGAAATCAAGTTGCGGAGTTTGTCATCAATATTCAAAGTAACATTGAGACAGACGGACAGCCGATCATTTTTTCTAAAAAATAGTAACTTCATTAATATTCATTCACTGCCCCCTAAAAACCAATAGGGTTAATTTACTCATACACAACGAGATGTGACAGCTATCAACCATACGCCAATTGAATTCTTGTCCTCGTTATTTTGCACAGTGTATCAATTTAGCCACACTTTAGACAACAGGCAATGAATCTATTATATCAAAATGCTTGATTAAGCACGACAGTTATGATTGCGTATTCGTAAGTATGCCTCGACGCTACACGCACTGTGCATAATACAACATGTGGAATTTTAACAACAACTCTCTAAAGAGTCTAGGCTTTAGTTCAAGATTGTGGCTAAACTATGGTTTTTACTTGTGGTATAAAGTACACACTTTTTTATATGTAGTATCTCAATCCGAGCTTATTCGCAGCATTCTTTATAGAGTTTATGTCTCAATTATAACTAAATTTAACCATCTCACTGCAAACTTCTCAATATTTGTGTGACAGATTTTTATTACGCCTATGGCTGATATTAGAAATTGTGACGAAATCGCATTCAAGTTGCTCACATATCATATTGATTAAGAATATTTTCTAGACATGATGGCAAAATAAAGGCTCAATTTTATGAGCAACCAGTGATAAAAATAAACCAATGATGAATCAAACGTGGCAAAATTACAACACTGTTGAGTGACTGTCGTCTGAATCACACTTTTTACCATTGTGTCTCATCGACATTGCAATGATATCGCTTCGGTGAATTTATGATTCAGACAACGATTCATCATCTCACCACAGAGTTCATGATCAATTTTAAGATGATATTACCAAATCGGGAGTGGTCAATTAAATCAATCAATTACCATGTTAACAAATCCCGACTTGTGGAACACAGTTTAAAAACTTCAATTGGCTTCGACCGAATAAGGCAGACCTTGTAACAAGGGAATCAAGCCGCCTTCGATATCCAGTTCCACCAGATCATCGTATCCACCTACATGACGTTCACCAATAAAAATTTGTGGTACAGTACGCCGTCCGGTGATGCGGGTCATTTCCTGTATCCGTTCTGGATTATTATCGACAAAAATTTTCTCGATGGTGTCAACGCCGCGTTGTTTCAACAAATTTTCGGCGCGCATACAATAAGGGCAAATATGGGTACTGTACATCCGGATTTGAGTGTGCATCGTTCCTCCTAAAACGCAGTGGTTAAAAAAGTTGTCATGTCGAGAATATTATAGAAATCAGCAGTCAATCGCAAGAGAGAATTGACAAATTTCGCGCTCTTTTGAATAATTTCAAGAGATTGCAGATTCAACCACCTTCGATCATTTGGATATAGCTGAGGAACTATAAAAATAAAAAGCTCATCTAAACCTGTCAGGTTTCTGAAACCTGATAGGTTTGACTAATATGTATTGTTAAACAAAATACTTTCTAGGGATTTACGCATGTCTGCCAAAACGCTTTATGATAAATTATGGGATGCCCACGTTGTTCATGTTGATGACAATGGTGCCGCGCTACTTTACATTGATAGACAACTGGTGCATGAAGTGACTTCGCCGCAAGCCTTTGAAGGACTTCGCCTGACCGGACGTCAACCTTGGCGCGTGACCGCGAATTTAGCCGTGCCAGATCATAATGTGCCTACGGTAAAAACGGATCGCATCGGTGGCGTGGCTGCCATCGCGGATCCGATATCTCGGTTACAAGTGGCAACGTTGGATCAAAACTGTCAAGATTTCGGCATCACGGAATTCACCATCAACGATATTCGTCAAGGCATTGTTCATGTGATTGGACCAGAACAAGGCGCGATTTTGCCCGGTATGACCGTCGTCTGTGGTGATTCGCATACTTCGACGCATGGCGCGCTGGGAGCGTTGGCTTTTGGCATTGGCACATCGGAAGTCGAACATGTTTTAGCCACACAATGTCTCGTGCAGAAAAAATCTAAAAATATGTTGATCAGCGTCGATGGAAAATTAAACCAAGGTGTGACCGCGAAAGACATCATTCTCGCCATCATTGGCAAAATTGGCACGGCGGGCGGTACTGGCTATGCGATTGAATTTGGTGGAGAAACGATTCGAGAACTTTCCGTTGAAGGTCGTATGACGGTGTGCAACATGGCAATTGAAGCCGGAGCGCGGGCGGGCATGATTGCAGCCGATGAAAAAACCATTGAATATGTCAAAGGTCGTCCGTATTCCCCCAAGCCGGAACAGTGGGAACAAGCGGTCGCGGTGTGGCAAGATTTGCATTCTGACGCAGGGGCGCATTTTGATGAAATCATTCACATTGATGCCAGCACGTTGCAACCTCAAGTATCATGGGGCACTTCGCCAGAATTGGTACTCGCTGTCGATGGCAAGATTCCCAATCCAGAGGATGAAAAAGACGCAGTGAAAGCGGAAGGGATTCGCAATGCGTTAAAATACATGGGTTTAAATCCCGGTACGCCGATCACGGAAATCGTGTTGGATAAAGTATTTATTGGCTCCTGCACTAACTCGCGGATTGAAGATTTACGCGCCGCCGCCGCTGTGGTCAAGGGCAAAAAAATCGCTGCATCGCTCAAATTGGCTCTTGTAGTGCCGGGGTCGGGTTTGATTAAGCAACAAGCCGAACAAGAAGGTTTAGACCAAATTTTCACCGATGCGGGCTTTGAATGGCGGGAACCAGGATGTTCGATGTGTTTGGCAATGAACGCAGATCGGCTAGAAGACGGCGAACGTTGTGCCTCGACTTCCAATCGCAATTTTGAAGGCAGACAGGGCAAGGGGGGACGCACGCACTTGGTCAGTCCGATTATGGCAGCGGCGGCGGCAATTGCCGGGCATTTTGTCGATGTGCGAGACGTGATGTAATTGAATGCTCTGTTGTCTGAACTGTAATTGGCATAGTTTTCATCACAATCATTTATGCAAATCTGGTGAATTATGAAAATTACGGTTCAGAGAGAGCTTTGCACGAGTCAGCCATAATCGTACAAATTGGGTTTTAAATGCACAGACGTACAGAAAAATATTAGCTTGGGTGTTTTATTTTCCCTAAAAATTCGCTTGGTGTGACAATTTTTACTTTTCCAAAAGGATTAAGCACCAATAAATCTTTATCTGTTACATTTCTGCTGAACCCGGTTGAACATTGCTGATCTACCGTCCCAA
>DYNO01000031.1 GCA_020721025.1 Thiomargarita sp.
GAATAGCAAAACGGTCTTTAAATCCCCGCTTCTTGGGCTTAGGATAACCCGGCTTCTTGTTTCCTTGCCGAACTTTACGAAAGAAGTGCTTAAAAGCGTTATCCAAATCATCAATAACATTACGAGTTATTACCGATGAAACTTCACTATACCACGAAAACTCCACCCGTAAAACTTTCATATAGAATTGATATGCTGCAGCTTTTGACCATTTGAAAATGACATTCCCATCGGAATCTGTTTGACTAAACCATGCCAACGTGTGATTCCAACAATGTCGATAATGACCGCAGGCTTTCTCAAAATAATCAAGCTGATCGGGCTTGGGTCGCAGTTCTACTTTGTGTGCCAGTAACATAAAAATCCTGTAAATCAATAGCAACCTAAGTTATCTGTTGTCAACTGTTATGGTAACAGGACGAAGCACTGACAATGGGTTAGTCGTAACTAGAGAGACCAAAATTTGCGAGATAGTTGGAAGTTACGCAGTTCAAATCTAATTTTCAATTGATTCAAAACACCAATATTTTGATCTATCTTTTTCCTCGTTCCAATGCTCCGAGGCTGTAAAAGAACTCCCAAAATTGACAATTTTTGACTTGTAAGTTGTTGATTTTACATAACTGAAAATCCAAAAAATGAGGTTCTTTTACAGCCTCTCAACTTGGTAATGCCTGCTGAGAAGCTCTGCTTCGTGATGTTTAAAATTCGTCAAGCCGAGCTTGTAACACATTCATGACCAAGTTAAAGATTCAAACAAACAATCACACCTGCCCATAACTCAAACTGGTTCTAATCCAACGTTTTATCAACGCATTACATGACGCTGGGTGTTTTGCTAACAATTCATCGGCAATGGATGCAATCTGTTCTAAAAAATCTTTATCGCGTTCCAAATCGGCAACCCGTAAATTCATCACACCGGTTTGTTTGGTGCCCAACACTTCGCCGGGGCCCCGAATTTCTAAGTCTTTCTGTGCAATGAAAAAACCATCATTGGATTTCCGAATCGCCGCGAGTCGAACTTTCGCAATGTCCGTCAATGGCGGTTGATACAAAAGCACACAGAAACTTTCTTGATAACCACGCCCGACCCGCCCCCGTAATTGATGCAATTGTGCCAAGCCCAACCGTTCAGCATTTTCAATAATCATCAAGCTGGCATTCGGCACGTCAACCCCCACTTCAATCACGGTCGTCGCCACCAATACCGCAATATCGCCATTTTTAAATTGTGCCATCATCGCCTCTTTATCTTTGTTTTTCATCCGACCATGAACCAAGCCTATCGGTAAATCTGGCAACAGCGCAGTGAGATAATGTGCCGTTTCTTCCGCCGCTTGCAGTTGTAATTTGTCAGATTCCTCGATCAGTGGGCAGACCCAATAGGCTTGTCGTCCTTGTTGGCAAACGTGACGAATTCGCATAATAATTTCATCACGGCGACTATTGGGAATGACAGCCGTGTTGACGGGGGTACGTCCCGCGGGCAATTCATCAATCACTGAGGTGTCTAAATCGGCATACGCAGTCATCGCAAGCGTGCGTGGAATGGGAGTAGCTGTCATAATAAGTTGATGTGGATAACTATTTTGCTGCGCGCCCTTGTTGCGTAATGCCAGCCGTTGATGCACGCCAAACCGATGTTGTTCGTCAATAATCACCAATCCCAACTTGGCAAAGGTGACTTTATCTTGAAATAGCGCATGAGTTCCAATGGCAATCGCAGTATTTCCTGATGCAATTTCTTCCATTGCCAACCCACGCTTTTTCTGCGTTAAACTGCCACTCAACCATGCAATTTTTAAATTTAACGGAGTCAACCAATTGGTAAAGGTTTGTTTATGTTGCTCTGCGAGCAATTCGGTCGGTGCCATCACCGCGACTTGATACCCCGCTTCCACCACTTGCAATGCAGATAATGCCGCGACCACCGTTTTGCCCGAACCCACATCGCCTTGAACTAAACGCAACATGGGACGAGTTTGTGCAAGATCATCACAAATTTCATCAAAAACCCGTTGTTGCGCTTGAGTCAGCATGAAGGGGAGCGCGTCGAACAAAGCCACTGCTAATTCTCCCACTGGGGCAATTTTGGGCGCGAGATGACGTTGTGTATTGAGCCGTAGGGCGCGTAAACTGAGATGTTGAGCAAGTAATTCTTCAAAAGCCAGACGACGACGCGCGGGATGTGTCAGATTTTGCAAGCGTTCGATGGATTCGTGGGGCGCGGGGAAATGCAATAATTCCAAAGCCTCACGAAATGATATTAAATGCAGTTTTGTTAAGATATCTTGCGGAATATATTCAATAATTTCGATTTTTTCAAAGGCTTGCTTAACAATGGATTGTAAAACCGATTGTGATAAATTGCCGCTACTGGGATAAATCGCAGTCAGATGGTTTTGCAGCGAATCGGCGGGCGTGTCTGGGCTGAGAATTTCATATTGTGGATGAATCATTTCAATACAATCATTGCCTTGTCGCACTTCACCAAAGCAACGAATCGCACTGCCAACGTTGAATTTTGCAATTTGAGAGGGAAAAAAATGGAAAAATTTGAGATGAAGCACGCCAGAACCGTCGCTGATACTGCAAATAAATAACCGCTTTTTGCTAGAAGTCACTTCGGTTGCAATGATAATGGCTTCTACGAGGGCAAACTGTCCGACATTGAGGTGCTGAATTTCAATGAGGTGAGTACGGTCTTCATAACGCAACGGGAGATGAAACAGCGCATCTTCTAATGTTTCTATCCCCAGTTTTGCCAATTGTGCCGAAAGATACGCGCCAATGCCGGGCAAGTTTGTCATTCAAGCAACCTTTATTTTTCAGTAAATTAGCGGTCTGAACCTAATCATCATCATCAAGATTACGGACAGTTTGATATAGCCAACGCACCGTAAAAAGAATATTCAAATCTGTGAAGTTTCGTACAAATTTGACAGGTTCAGATTATCTTTTTATAGTGCTTCAACTATAAGCAGAGATTCAAACCTGTCAGGTTTTAGAAAGCCAACAGGTTTAAAATGATCAAAAATGGAAATTCTATTCTCCAATCAGTTGAATAACAACGAATTTTTAAAATTATCCAACGGATTGGTAATCAAAACTGACACCCTGTTCATTTCGTGAATTACAGGTTCAGACCATCTGCTGATAACTTACTCAACATCAATAAACCGATCATAAATAAAAACAATCAGCAACATCATGCCAAACAGTCCTAACATCACACTGATTAACTTGGTAAACTCCGCAGGTAAAGCCGATTTTGCAGCTTCTGGCGCAGGTTTGACATCTGCCACAGGTTGTGGTGCAGGCGGCGTGACTGGGGCGGTTGATGTCGCTGGAGTCGGCTCGGACATGGAAGCGGTAGGCGCGGCGGGTTGGGGCGCAGCAGGCGGCGTTGGCTTCGTTTCTGCGACGGGGGGAGGAGTGACCTCAGCAGGAGCGGGTGCTGGAGCCGCTTCAGCAATTTCTAGCAAGCTACCGCAGGTAATTTTATCCGTTTTGCGATTTTTCCACTGCGTTCCCTGCCGTTTAAATTCCGTATTCGCTTCTTGTGCTGGAATAGCTTTGATCTGCTCCAACGGTGGTAGCGTCAATGTTTCTTTTAATTTCAGCGTATTATAATTACAACGATTAGAAAAAGCATCTGGATTGGCTTGCATCAGCGCAATCGCCACTTGGAAGGGGTCAACGCTGTCATCTGGGCGCAATGCTATCGCAATTTCCCACAAAGTTTTGCCCTTGGTCACCGGTCCAAAACTCGTGGGTTTTTCCGCGTAGCAACTGAGTGAAGTAAAACTAAAATAGAGAGTTAAGCCCAACGTCAATAAAATTTTTTGCATAATTGCCGCCTTAGATGGTAAGAAATTGAGGGAAAATCGTTTTTTATTGTACTGCTACCGCACTTGCACGAGATTGAGGCTTATTTTTAACAACAATCTATCAGATCAAATGATTATCAACCATAATTTAACTTTTTCACGGTTTGCAACCCAAGAAAGTCACCAACGCTGCAAAATACATATTTTTCTAGCAGATGATTGATTTATCAATGAATCAAAATATCATGCCACTGCGATTTTATTATCAATCTTGGAATGACGAAATTGACAAGAAATTTTCAAACCGTCCACACTATTGTAAGCAGGACAAAGCATTCACGACCGTTTAACATCGCATACCGGGATATTAAAAATCAATATTATATAAAACAAAGTCGTATGTTATAATTCTAATTTCAACTTAAACATCACCAAAGGTATTAAAACGATGAAAACCTTTCAAGCACTATTGAATGAATCACTGCAACAGATCAAAGAAATCTTTCCTTGGGATTTACAAGAAATCATCGCCTCCAAGCAACCCCTTCTGCTCGATGTGCGTGAACCTTATGAATTTGAAAAGTTTCATATTAAAAATTCCATCAACGTGCCCCGCGGCATTTTAGAAACTGCGTGCGAATATGGGTTTGAAGACACTGTGCCAGAGTTGGTGCAAGCCCGTGATAAGGAAGTGATTGTCATTTGTCGCTCTGGCAATCGCAGTGTGTTTGCCGCGCACACCATGCAGCTAATGGGCTATCAATCCGTCGTTTCCTTAAAAACTGGGATACGAGGCTGGAATGATTACGAATTACCGCTTTATAATCTGCAACATCAATTAGTTGAGATCGAAGAAGTTGACAAAATCCTTAACCTCCCCTTGCGTCCCGATCAACTGCCTCCAAAGAATTAATTATGTCGATATTCAGCATGATACTCAGCTTATTGCTACTTTACGGATTGGTGCGACTCATCATTGCCTGCCAACGGGCGCAAGGGGCAGAATGGGGAAACAGAGGGTTAAATGGGATTGATGGCTTAAATCGGCTATTTTGCAAACATTACCATCGTCTGCAAGCACAACCGATTGATTTACCAAGGATAGGAGCCGCCATTGTGGTTGCCAATCATTTATCCGGCTTAGACCCGATGTTACTTCTTGCTGCCAGTCCGCGCCCGCTGCGTTTTCTCATTTTACGACAAGAATACGAACGATTTTGGTTGAAATGGTTTTTTGCTCGAATTGGTTGCATCCCTGTTGACCGTGAAACGCGTCCAGAATTGGCACTACGCGCGGCACTTCATGCGTTGCAACAAGGTGAAGTGATTGCTATTTTTCCCCAAGCGACCTTTGTTGCCCCCGGCGAATCGAAGAAATTGAAAAAAGGCAGTTTTTGGCTCGCCAATCAGGTCAATTGTGCAATTTATCCGGTACACATCGCGGGCATTCGGCGCGTCGGCACGATTTTTCCCGCCATTTTCACGCGCAATCACGCCACTTTGACCACTTATCCACCAACCTTGTGTCCCGAACAGGAATGTATCGAAACGGTGCAAGCCTTGTTAGAAGATCGTTTGCTCCATAATTAATTGATTTAAATTAATAATTATCAAAAACGAGGTAAGTGGCTACCTGTGGATAACTCTGTGGATAACTTGTGCATAAGCTGTGAACAACGGGTGAACAACTGTCCGCGTACCGCCCATTTTAACGTTTTGCCGCAGTTCTTCACAATTTATCCACAGGCAATTTTTGCTCATAATCAATTGAATATTAAAGATATTTTAGAGTTATCCACAGACTTATTCACAACTACTACTATTTAAATAAATAACTAATAGTTATAGGAAAAACATTGATGAAAGCGAGATTATTTGTTCTAACGCTGTACTTGTTTTCATGGTTATCCTTGCCAACCGCGCATAAATTAGCGGAATTATTAGCAAAAATATTTTTACGTTACTTTCCTCAAGCCCGCCTTGTTCACGTTATGCGAGTCAATCTCAAGTTATGTTTTCCACAATTAACTCAGGAAGAGCGACAAGAATTGTTAAAAAACAGCATGATAGAAACAGTTAAAACGTTTACCGAACTCGGCGCGTTGTGGCTATGGCAACCGGAAAACACCTTGAATTTAATCAAAAAAATCAGTGGCGAATCCTTGTTGCAACAAGCACGGGCTGAAGGAAAAAAGATTATTTTACTCACACCCCATTTCGGCGCGTGGGAATTGACGGGATTGTACGCTCAAACGCATTATCCGATGGTGGCATTGTATCGACCGCCTAAGATTTTGAGTCTCAACGAATTTATCTTGAAAGCCCGGCAACGTAGCGGAGGACATTATGTTAGCATTGATCGGGCGGGAATTCGCAGCTTGTATGAAACCTTGCGACGTGGGGATGTGGTGGGGATTTTGCCGGATCAAGTGCCTCATGATAAGAATAATCAAACGTTTGCACCTTTTTTCGGTGTGATGGCAGAAACGATAACCTTGGTTGCGCGATTGGCTCAAAAAACTGGAGCGGTAGTGATTTTCACTTACGCGGAACGGTTGCCACAAGGACAAGGATTTCATTTGCATTTTTTTCCTGCACCGGAAGGGATTGATTCAACAGATTTAAATCTTGCGACTCACGCGTTAAATGTCGGTGTTGAACAGTGTTTGCAATCTCATATTTCACAATATCAATGGAGTTATAAACGGTTTAAAACCCGTCCGACAGGTGAACCCGATGTTTATTGCAGAGATTCAACTGATTGAAATTTAACAAAAGTTTAACAACTGTCCGAACTGTTGCACATTCTGGTATAATTTTTTTCAAACCTTTTGGGTGACTATGAAAAAACAACTCATCTTTGTTAATTTCTGACGTGAGATGAACAATCCGCCTCATCACAACTTTTAAAACAAAATAGGGAGTCTCTCGCCTTGTCAAAAGCCATCCAAGCGATTCGCGGAATGAATGATATCTTGCCAATTCAAACTTCTCACTGGCAATATGTAGAAAAAGTGCTCAGTCGTATCTTAGAACGTTATGGTTATCAACAAATTCGATTGCCTATTGTTGAAAAAACCGAACTTTTTGCCCGTTCCATTGGTGAAGTCACCGATATTGTCGAAAAAGAAATGTACACTTTTAGCGATAGAAACGGTGATAGCTTAACTTTGCGTCCAGAAGGGACTGCCGGTTGTGTACGCGCAGGAATTGAACATGGTTTGTTTTACAACGAAATTCAACGTTTATGGTACATTGGCGCGATGTTTCGTCATGAACGTCCCCAACGCGGTCGCTATCGCCAATTTCATCAAATCGGTGCCGAAGTTTATGGACTCGCCGCTGCCGAGATTGACGCAGAGATAATTTTGCTCACCGCGCGGTTTTGGCAAGAATTGGGGCTGAACGACCTAGAATTACATATTAACACGTTGGGCTCAAGTGCCGCACGCGCAACTTATCGTGAACATTTAGTTACTTACTTCACTGAACATGCCGAGCAACTTGATGCGGACAGTCAACGGCGTTTACACACCAATCCATTGCGTATTTTAGACAGTAAAAATCCCACGATGCAGGAATTGATTCAACATGCCCCGCAATTATTGGAGTGTTTGGATGAAGAATCAACAACGCATTTTTCTAAACTACAACAATTACTTAATCACGCCGGTGTCAAATTCATCATCAATCCTCGCTTAGTTCGCGGGCTGGATTATTACAATCGCACCGTATTTGAATGGGTGACAACCGAATTGGGCGCGCAGGGAACGGTGTGCGCGGGCGGACGTTATGACGGACTGGTCGAACAAATTGGTGGAAAATCAACGCCTGCCATTGGATTTGCGTTAGGTTTAGAACGGTTGGTTGCATTACTTGAACAGCGAAATGTTAGAATGCCCGACTTTGCTCCCCATGTTTATCTGGTGATGGTTGGGGAATTGGCAGGGTTGGAAGGATTGCGTTTAGCAGAAATGTTGCGTAACCAATTGTCTGAATTGAAATTAATCATGCACTGTGGCGGCGGTAGCTTCAAAAGCCAATTTAAACAAGCAGATAAAAGTGGAGCGCGTTTCGCATTGATTTTAGGAGAAAATGAGGTAGCCCAACAACAAGTGACTGTAAAATATTTGCGAGAAGAACGTCCTCAATTCACCGTGAATATATCTGAATTAGTGACATGGTTGCAATCGGTCATCTGATTGTGATTTGGCTTGATTTACCGTGAAAACGCCAAATTATCAACGAGGCTTGCTCGATATATTTTTCAAATCAGCGGGTTACTCGTCATCCATTCCAAATGATGATCAACTTTGTCGTTTCAGTTTGCTATCCGGTTTTTATTTAATTACAATGGTTTAATCACATGCACACTCCACAGAAAACAACCGCGCTTTCTATTTTGGGCGCATTGGGCATCGTTTATGGCGATATTGGCACCAGTCCACTCTATGCCTTACGAGAATGTTTTCATGCTGCACACGGTATCGCATTGAATATGGACAATATTTTGGGTTTACTGTCGCTCATTTTCTGGGCACTCACCTTGATTATTTCAATAGAATATGTCTCATTTGTGATGCGTTTGGATAACAATGGTGAAGGCGGAATTTTAGCACTCACTGCCTTGGCATTACGTCGCGTGGCAAACAAACAACGACGTAAGTATGTGATGTTTATCGGTATGATGGGCGCGGCTCTTTTTTACAGTGATGGCATGATTACCCCAGCGATTTCTGTGCTGAGTGCGGTTGAAGGCTTAAAAATTGTCAATCCTATTCTCGCGGAATATACCATTCCGATTACTCTCAGTATCTTATTCGCGCTATTTCTGGTGCAAAAACGGGGAACTGCGAAGGTTGGTGCGTTATTTGGTCCCATCATGCTGGTTTGGTTTACGACATTGGGAATTACGGGAATTTTTTCCATTGTGCAACATCCCATCGTTTTAATGGCAGTGAATCCCATGTATGCAGTACAATTTTTTGTGCAAAATCAATGGTTAGCGGTGATTACCCTAGGTTCAGTAGTTTTAGTAGTGACAGGAGGCGAAGCATTATATGCAGATATGGGACATTTTGGCAAACAACCGATCCGTATCGCTTGGTTTTCTATCGTATTTCCCGGATTGATTTTAAATTATTTTGGACAGGGGGCTTTATTAATTTCCAACCCCGCTGCGATTGAAAACCCATTTTTCTTACTCGTTCCGCAATATGCCGTCATTCCAATGGTTGTGCTTGCCACCCTTGCCACCGTCATTGCCTCGCAAGCTGTGATTTCTGGTGTATTTTCACTCACCCGTCAAGCCGTGCAACTCGATTACTGCCCCCGTTTAACCATTGACCACACTTCTGAAGAAACTGAGGGACAAATTTATGTGCCTTGGATCAACTGGATGCTATTTATCTCAATTGTAGTATTAGTTTTAGTGTTTCACTCTTCCAGCAACCTTGCCGCCGCCTACGGAATTGCAGTGACCGGTACGATGGTTATCACTTCTACCTTGGCATTCATTGCGTTATACAAATTTTGGGGCTGGGGAATATGGGTTGGAGGCTTTGTTGCCACTCTTTTCATCAGTATTGATATCAACTTTTTTGTCGCAAATTTGCTCAAAGTCCCTCAAGGCGGATGGTTACCTTTATTGATAGGCGCGTTGCTTTTTATCCTGATGTATTCATGGAGAACGGGGCGGGAAAATCTGGCAATTCGGATGCGCCATGAATCTTTTCCATTGGATTTATTTTTGGCAAGTTTGAACCTTTCCTCATCGGATGCCATTGTGCGAGTGTCGGGAACTGCGATTTTTATGACCAGCAATACCGAAGAAACGCCGTCCGCCTTGCTACATAATCTCAAGCATAACAAAGTATTACATGAACGCATTGTGTTTATGACAATTCTCACGCAAGACATTCCCCACGTCAAAACGGCGGATCGGCTCAAGGTAGAAACGTTGGAAAACAATGTTTACCGCATGATTGCCCATTATGGTTTTCGAGAAACGCCTGATGTTCCAGAAGTTTTAAAATTAGCACTACCATTTGGACTTGATTTCAACATGATGGAAACGACCTTCTTTTTAAGTCGAGAAACCCTAACCTTGCGCTCCAAACAAGCACATCATCAATCGACATGGAAAGATGTACTGTTTATCAATATGTTACGCAATGCTCGCAGTGCCACAGACTTCTTCCGAATTCCCGGCAATCGAGTGATCGAATTGGGCAGACAAATTGATTTATAACAAATAGAAGTGATTTGAAATCAAGCAGTGAGAACTTAAAAATTCTGATAAACTGTTTATCTTTTCAATTCCGAACCTACGGTGATTTGAACCCTCTTTTCCATCATCAAGCAAATGAGTATAACTGATTGTATTGCTGAAATAAAATGATGCGACCGATGGTTCAAATTGTCACCAATCATCTAACTCCCATTTCTATCATTTAGCAACAAAATCATTTCATTATGCGTATAAAAACCGGTTTGGGTCAAGACAGTCACCGTTTTACTCAAGATGCTGCGAGAAAACTCATTTTAGGAGGCGTGATCTTTGAAGACGCGTCCCCCTTACTTGGCAACAGCGATGCGGACGTGGTGCTTCATGCGTTGACAAATGCGATTTCTGGCGTGACGGGCGTGAATATTTTGGGCGCGGTCAGTGACAAATTATGTTTAGAACAAGGAGTTACCGACAGTCGGGTGTATGTGCAAGAAGCGTTGCAGTTTTTGCGTGGTTGGAAAATTTGCCACGTTTCATTTAGTATTGAAGCCAAATTGCCGAAAATCAGCCCAAAAATCGCTGAAATGAAGTCAAGTATTGCGAATTTGCTCAATCTGACGCTCGATGATGTGGGGATTACCGCGACCACCGGCGAGGGATTAACCGATTTTGGGCGCGGCGAAGGCATTCAAGTATTTTGTATTATCACTGCAATTTCTGACGAGTAACGTTTGCAATGTGTCAGCGTGACGTGGTTCAAATTACATTTAAATCAAATAATTAAATTATTATCCAATAAAACAACTGATTCCACATTACAATGCACCCTATTGTGATGCCAACCGATTGATCAATTTTACGATGCAACACCTTTCTTCATGGTAGAATGAGCAAATGGTTGCATTAAAAATTGCTAAAATGATTCAATCCATTACGGATATATTTTAATCTAATAAATGAGGTCACTATGGAAGAACGCGAACTGTATCGTAAGAGCCCGTCAATGTTCAGAAATCATCCGTTGCTCTACTTGTTAAATCTGCTGGTAATTGGCGGAGGAATTGGACTGATTGTCACCAGCAATTTATGGATTGCCTTGATAGTCAGTGGCTTGGGAATTTTCTTTTGGCTCGGATGGTGGCTGAATATGCTCAGTATCACCTTGACAGTGACGGATAAACGCACGATTTTACGCAAGGGTATTTTGTCGAAATACACCAACGAAGTGTTTCATAGCAGTGTGCGTAATATCGAGATAAATCAAAGTATTACGCAGCGCATTTTTAGCGTTGGCGATATTTCAATCGCCAGTTCCTCCGGACAGCCCAATTTGGAAATTGTGGTGCATGGTATTCCAGACCCAGAAACAGTGAAGCAACTGATTAATAAATATCTGATTTCCGGTACCACGAAGCCATCTGAGGATTAATCTGACTTGTAATTCAGTCTGCGATTTGATATTCCCAAGGATTTGGTATTGATAATCGCATGACTTATTTTGCAATGTTTATTTAACAGCCTGAAATATCATGCTTTTCAAAAGTTGTCTGAACTTTATCACGATTGAGGTTAGGATAAAATTATGACAGTGACCGTAGCTGCAACTCAGATGGCGTGTGGTTGGGAGAGTGAAGCAAATTTGGCGAATGCCGAGCGTTTAGTCCGTCAAGCCGCGCAACAGGGGGCGCAGATCATTTTGTTGCAGGAACTGTTTGAAACGCCTTATTTTTGTAAAGACCTAGATGACAAATATTTCGATTGGGCAAGACCGGTGTATGGCAATGTGTTGTTGCAACATTTTTCCAGTTTGGCTGCTGAGTTGGAAGTGGTGTTACCGATTAGTTTTTTTGAACGGGCGAATCAGGCATTTTTTAATTCTATTGCCATTTTCGATGCCGATGGGCAGCAACTGGGCATTTATCGCAAAAGTCATATTCCCGATGGCGCAGGTTATCAGGAAAAGTATTACTTTAGTCCGGGTGACACCGGCTTTCGAGTGTGGCAAACGCGTTATGCGAAAATTGGTGTGGGGATTTGTTGGGATCAGTGGTTTCCAGAAGCCGCACGAGTGATGGCGTTGCAAGGGGCGGAATTGTTGTTTTATCCCACAGCAATTGGGTCTGAACCGTTGGATGCGACCTTGGATTCCAGCGGGCATTGGCAACGGGTCATGCAAGGACATGCGGCGGCGAATATCGTTCCCGTGATTGCGTCAAATCGCATTGGCACGGAAATTGGCGCGTCGTGTGAATTGACTTTTTATGGCTCGTCCTTTATTGCCGATGAAACGGGAAAAATGCGACAAACCGCAGGGCGCGCTGAGGAAGCGGTATTGATTGAAACGTTTGATTTAGAAGCGATTCGGGCATTGCGGGTGAATTGGGGCGTATTTCGAGATCGCCGTCCCAAACAATATTATCCCTTGTTGACGTTGGATGGAATGATGTAACTTACTGATTTTTTTGGGTAAAAAGCGTTTTTTATCAAACCTGACAGGTTGAGATGAGCTCAAAATAAATGACGATGCGATAGATTTTATTAAATAAAACAAAGAGTTACTCGTTCCAATGCTCCGCGTTGGAATGCAGTCCGGACGCTCCAGCGTCACGAGTGATGATTTTTAACTGATTGCTTTTTATCATCTTGATGAAAAATTGCTCCTTGATTGACAATCAATAGAGGGATACAAATCGTTGAACTCATCAAATTTGAACCGGTGACGCGGAGCGTCTGGGCTGCATTCCAACGCGGAGCATTGGAACGAGGAACCGTTTGTTTTATTTGAAATTATTTCTCGTTATGACCGTGTTCGGTAAAATTTCGTTGTTTGAATTTGAGTTCTTGAATAACATTCGTTTTTACCTGTTTTTCATTAAGTCAATGGCTTTGACGCAGAGCATCGGAACGAGGAACCGTTTGTTTTATTTAAAAAAATCTATCGCATTTAGAGTTTGAAAAACAAGCACTTCCAAATTAAACTAGGGAACGCGCCTAAAATTGATAATGAGATGGATTTATTTAATCGGTAACTCGTGTACAATTTGAAAGTTGAACTTTTGCGCGGCAAGCATTCCGTAACCGAATTTTTTGCTCGTTGTGGTATTTTTGTCACATCGTGCGACATGAAAACAACACTGCTATCAGATGGTTGTCGCGACAGTCGATGGATGATAATGATCAGAAAACTTTTCTCATGAAAACAGGGTAATATGTTATGAATTATTTACTTAATTTCGCCAATTTGCTGAAATTTCTTTTAACTTCCTATCCAAAACCCCATGCAGCCGTGCCTGCCAAAAATTTTGCAAAAGCACCGTTATTGGATAATTCGTTGATGTGGATGACTCAGCCCACAAATTCAGCCGCTGCGAGTGAAGAAATAGTGCAAAATCAAGCGGATAAGACAGCATTAACCGTGCCATCCTCCAGCGAGAGCCCACCGGTAGAAACGGAACTTGCCGAATCATCGCCAATTGCACCCATAAATCAACCTGTTGATCCAGAATTTGCAGCGGCAGTGATAATTGATGAAAATAGTATAAAATCTGTTGAAGTCGCTGAGATGACAACCCATGAAATCCTTGATACTCCTGCGTCAACAGTTCAAGAAAGTGAATCGGTCGCAGAGCTTGAAACGAAATCGGTTGAATTGGTTGAAGAAACGCCGGTCGTGATTGCAGCAACCCCTCCATTGCTTGATAATGAAGCAACTCCTAAACGTCCCTCCGGTTGGATCACCGTGCATTTAAAACAGCAAGTGACTTTAGCCAATTTAAACGAGCTACAGATTGAACTGCAACAACTTTTAGGAAAACGAGTGCAATTATCTGGCTCCCAAGTGCAACGAGTCGATACCGCAGCATTACAGTTATTGTTGGCTTTTATGCACAGTTCCGATGTTTCTGTCTGTTGGATCGACCATTCGCCCGCGTTGCGTCAAGCAGCACAATTATTAGGGCTATCGACCCTGTTAAGTTTACCTGAGTAATTACTGCGCATAGTTTATGGACAACGAGAGAGAATTTCGTTTTACCAAGCAAGATTTTGATTTATTACGTCGTTTGGTGAACGAGCAAACGGGAATTACGCTGTCTGATCACAAGCAAGAAATGCTTTACAGTCGGTTATCGCGGCGGTTGCGTGCCCTCAATTTGGATAGTTTCAGTAATTATTACCACTTGTTGAAGGAAGAAGGCGGCGAGGAATTGGTGCATTTTATCAACGCAGTGACTACGAATTTAACGGCATTTTTTCGCGAACCGCATCATTTTAGCTTTTTGACACAACAGCTTTTTCCCAAATTGCGGGAAGAAAAACACGATACCAAACGGGTACGAATTTGGTCGGCGGGATGTGCCAGCGGCGAAGAACCTTATTCCATTGCGATTGTAGTGAAGGAATTTTTTCCTCATGATTGGGATATTAAAATCTTAGCGACAGATTTGGATTCTTCGATGATAGAACGTGGAGGACGGGGGGTTTACGAAGTCGAACGAGTGAGTGGGATTTCAGAGGAGCGGTTATCTCGTTGGTTTAGAAAAGGAAAGGGCGCGCAAACTGGGAAAGTACACATTTCGCCTGAACTACAGGAAATGGTGGTATTTAAACAGCTTAATTTAATGCGCCCTTGGCCGCTACAGGGACCATTGGATATTATTTTTTGTCGCAATGTCGTGATTTACTTTGATAAAGAAACTCAACGGGTATTGTTCGACCGGTTTGCGAATTTATTGAAATTAGACGGTTTTTTATTCGTGGGACATTCGGAAAATTTGTTTCAGTTGACAACCCGATTTCAGTTACAGCAGCAAACGATTTATAAAAAAATTATCTAATGTCTTGAATTAATTAAGAATCAATTATTAAGCACGCTAAAACAAAGGATAAAAACCGCTTAATTTTTCATTCTTGATTCGTAATTTGTTATCAAACCCAGACGATTGCTTGATGTACACATCACAACCACCACCTCCGCCGCGTCCGTTTCGTGGTTACGAACATATTAAACGCTATTGGGATCATAACCATAACAGCTATGTCGCGAAAATTTTGCCGGGCGAATATTACGTCACTCGTCATGGCGAAATTATGATGACTGTTGTCGGTTCCTGTGTTGCCGCGTGTATTCGTGACAGCATCACAGGTATTGGGGGAATGAACCATTTCATGTTACCAACCAAGAGTTTAGACAGTCCGAATCATCAATGGGACGCTACCGGGGTAAATGCTGCAACACGTTATGGGAGTTATGCGATGGAACACATGATCAATGAGATTTTAAAATACGGGGGACGGCGAGAACGGTTAGAAGTCAAACTGTTTGGTGGCGGGAAGATTATGAATAATATGGCAAATGTAGGATTACAAAATATTGAATTTGTTAAAGATTATGTCGATGTGGAGGGTTTAAATTTATTGGCGGAAGATTTAGGCGATATTTATCCCCGCAAAATTTTATTCTATCCGACCACCGGGCGAGTGCGGGTGAAGAAACTACGGGCAATGCAACAAACGGTGTTGGAACAAGCTGTGCTGCAACGTGAAAATGCGTACCGGCGTAGTTTGGAAAAACAACCGGTTGAAGGTGATATTGAACTGTTTTAACTGTCTGGACTCAGATTCATTGGATTTTCATGATGTCATCGTTCGGATAGTTTTAAAATTTTATTGAGATTTCAACCGATTGATAATTTGTTAGATTCTATTAGATAAAAAGGAACAGTATTCTGGTGGCAAAGATTAAGGTACTGATTATTGATGATTCGGCATTGATTCGACAGATGCTCACTAAAATTTTCGATACCACGGACGATATCGAAGTGGTGGGGACGGCTGCCGACCCTTACATTGCTCGAGAAAAGATTAAAAAGCTCAATCCGGACGTTTTAACCTTGGATGTCGAAATGCCGCGTATGGATGGTCTGGCTTTCCTGAGCAATTTGATGCGATTACGTCCGATGCCAGTGGTCATGATATCGGCTTTAACCCAAAAGGGTGCGGATATCACCTTGCAAGCCCTAGAATATGGTGCGATTGATTTTATTACCAAGCCGCAATTAGATATTTCTCAAACTTTTGACAATTATTCATCTGAAATCGTTGCTAAAATTCGGATTGCCGCGCGGGCTCAAGTGCGTCCTTTATCCGATAATTCGTCTGTGAGAACGGTCAAAGATAGAACTGAAAAAACCGAGAAAACATTACTCGAATTGAGCGCGCATAAAATTCCGCCGAAATATTCCGCCGACGTGATTTTGGGTTCCACCGCGACACTCCATAAACATTTTAAAACAACTGATAAAATTATTGCCATTGGTGCATCCACCGGTGGGACTGAAGCCATTAAAATGGTGCTGAAATATATGCCTGCCAGTTCTCCTGGAATCGTGATCAGTCAACATATTCCCGCAGCATTTAGCTACTCCTTTGCGATGCGGATGAATCAAGTTTCTGCCATGACCGTATCGGAAGCGGAGGATGGCAAGGCGATTTTACCGGGACATGTGTATATTGCGCCGGGAAATCAACACTTATTGGTCGAACGCGATGGCGCGCGTTATGTCAGTCGGTTGCACGAAGGAAATCCCGTTAATCGGCACCGTCCTTCGGTCGATGTCTTATTTCGGTCGATGGCACAAAATGTTGGTCCTAATGGAATTGGTGTGATTTTAACCGGCATGGGCGATGATGGGGCGCGCGGCATGAAGGAAATGCACGAAGCAGGGGCGGTAACCGTTGCCCAAGATGAATATAGCAGTGTGGTATGGGGAATGCCGGGCGAAGCGGTCAAACATGGTGGGGTGGATTTTATTCTGCCATTGCACGAAATTGCTCCCAAATTAATTAGCTTATATCATATTGATTCTGCATTTGTTTCCCACAAATAGCGAGCTACGAATCGTTTTTCATTGCAATCAATCAACAATAAACCTGTTATAATTCACAATTTTCGATTTCACGGAGTTTTTCAATATGACGATAGAACGTACCTTATCAATTATTAAACCTGACGCAGTGGCTAAAAATGTGATCGGTGAAATTTATGCACGGTTTGAAAAAGCCGGCTTGAAGGTCATCGCAGCAAAAATGTTGCACTTGAGCCGTTCACAAGCGGAAGGGTTTTATGCAGTGCATAAGGAACGCCCGTTTTTCAAAGATTTAGTCGATTTTATGATCACCGGTCCCGTGATGGTACAAGTTTTAGAAGGGGAAAATGCTGTCCTTGCACATCGTGATGTCATGGGTGCGACTGATCCCAAAAAAGCAGCACCGGGAACCATTCGTGCCGATTTTGCCCAAAGTATTGATGAAAACGCAGTGCACGGTTCCGATAGTTTAGAAAATGCGGGCATTGAAATGGCTTATTTTTTCAGTGCGACTGAAATTTGTCCGCGGACTCGTTAAAATCTTGTCTGAACCTTCATTTGCTTAATTAACATAATTATCTTAATAAACAATAAATTATGTTAATTTTTCTCGTTCCCATGCGCCGGCGTGGGAATGCCGTCCAGACGCGCCAGCGTCATGTGTGACAATTCCTAACTCATTGCTTTTTATCATATTGATGAAAAATTGTTGTTCCGTTGAGATGAAGAAATGGATACACATGATTGAACTCATCAAATTTGAACCGCTGGCGCATGGGAACGAGGAAACATGGTAAAAAGCAATCAGTTAAAAATCATCACTCGTGACGCTGGCGCGTCTGGACTGCATTCCCACGCGGCGCATGGGAACGAGGAAAATAACTTTAAACTTCATAGAGAATGTGTATCCAACTTCTTTTACAGCCTCAGCGCATGGGAACGAGGAACTGTTTGTTTTATTTAATAAAAAACTACCGCATCATTGTTTTGTGAAGTTTGATTACTTAAAAACCAGATAAACATGAACGAATACCTACTGATTTTTGTTAGCACCGTCTTGGTCAATAATTTTGTGTTGGCTAAATTTTTGGGATTATGCCCCTTCATGAGCGTTTCGACCAAGTTAGAAACCGCAACGGGCATGGGTTTAGCGACAACCTTTGTATTGACATTATCCTCAATCACCAGTTATTTGACCAATGAATTTTTATTAGTCCCGCTGGAAATTGAATTTTTACGCACCCTTGCATTTATTTTAATCATCGCGGTCGTGGTGCAATTCACCGAGATGGTGGTGCATAAAACCAGTCCGATTTTATATCAAGCACTGGGAATTTTTCTACCGCTGATCACGACAAATTGTGCAGTATTGGGTGTGGCATTGCTGAATGTGCAAGCGAAATATAACTTTTTAGAATCAACCGTGTATGGATTTGGCGCGGCGGTGGGATTTTCACTGGTCTTGATTTTATTCGCGGCAATTCGCGAGCGGGTGGCAGTGGCGGATGTTCCCTCAATTTTTAAAGGCGCGCCGATCACTTTAGTGACAGCGGGAATTATGTCGATGGCGTTTATGGGATTTACAGGATTGGTCAAATTGTAAGCGAGAATATTTATTTGAATTGATTAAAAAAAGGGTAGTGGTCAGTTGTCAGCGTCATCTCTCAAGGCATCTAAAAATTCTGGCAAATTTGACCCTACCATTTTTTTACCACCAGACCATCACTTGATTGCGTCCAGCTTGTCTGGCAGCGTTTAACATCACTTCCGCCCGTCGCACAATTTCTTCTTTCGACAACTCGCGCCGTTCCTTCTCCTCATTGGTTTTCTCATCCAACGTAATATCCATATTATTCGCAATACCGATGCTTAAAGTGACTTTAAACGGCAAACCTTGTAACGTGGTGAACACATGATATTCGCAACGTTGCCGAATCCGCTCGGCGAGAATATATGCACCATCAACATTGGTATTTGGCAATAAAATGACGAATTGTTCATTTTCATAACGGCTGGCGATGTCAATTTCCTTACGCACCGAATTTCCCACCAGTTCCGCTACTTCTTGCAAAATCCGACTGGCTTCCTGTAATCCGCATGACTCATTGATTTGCTTGAAATGATCCACGTCAATCATCAACAATGACAATAAACCCCCATGGCGGCGTACTCGCACCACTTCCTCTTGTAATCGTTTTTCAAGATAACGCTGGGTGTATAAACCTGTAAATGTGTCGATATTTGCCAATTGATAAAGGACATCATTTTCTTCTGCTAATTGCAGGGCGGCAGCGATTAAGTTGCGGATAATGTTCATGGATTGGATACGACAATCGGACAACGGAATGCCTTTCTGCTGCATAATGACGGCGATTCCTATCAATTGTTTCATATCATTAAAAAGCGGCAAGCATAAACAATCTTGTCCATTTTGGATTTTTTCTATTAGGGGGATAGGCAAAGAATCAATGACCGCACCAGAATATGTTCCCATTTGTTTGGTTAGTATCACTTTTTCCAATGCCGTCCCTTTGGCAAAAATAGGTTTTTCAGGAAATAGGAATTTTCCTTTATTCAACCCACCTAACACTTTGTTAATTTGATTATTTTTAACACCAAAAATGGCAACTTGTTCGCTATAGCCCAAATCAGCTAATGTGCTGAGTGCTTGTCTAATAAGCTGTTCCATTGTTATCTCCAAAACCTACTCGAATATGACTTTAAAACCTCGTGTATGACTGGTCATGACACACCGTGACTTCTTGGAAAATAGCACAGAAGCATATCAATGAAAGAGCAGTTTTCATGCCGAAATATTGAATTATCATTGATTAATCGCGCTCATCACAGCTAACTGCCTACCAGCCTTCTCAAATTTATTCACGAGACTGTTTCACACCAAAATAACAATTTTTTGTGGAGTTTGATACGCAGTAACGATATGAAACTTATTTTTTAATGAATTTTCAACCGAACTCAGCGTAACATCACAAGATGAGTAGCATCATAACAAAAACGACGACGATGAGTTTTTTCTCGACCCTGCTCGATACTGCGAAGCTAAAATGATTATCGCTAAATAAGCTATCGCAAACAATTAACTGGTAGAATGAACAGATTGTGTTATAGCCTTCAAGAAAATTAAATCAGTGGAGTTCTCAATGTTTGAAGATCGAGTGCGGTACATTATTGAAGAGAAGTTTGTTGATCTCGTGGGCAACGTGATTGATGAATTGCGAAATTTGCCGATCCAGAGTTTGCAAGAAAATACGCATTCGCCTTTTGACAATGTGTGGGATTCGTTTGTGGATCAGTTGCAGCAGGAAGATGATAATCCTGATGATAGCGTTTTTACGAATGCAATCACGGGAATTTGTCAACAATCGGTAGAAACGCTGAGTTTTACTGAATTAAAATTGCTGTGGTTGATCACTGAAGGCTGTTTGGCATGGCAGGGTGAGGATGTTTTTCCAGAAATCGAAAAAATTGCACAAGATGTTGCTGAGGAATTGTTTTCGTGGATAGAACAGGAAGCCGAAGAGCCTGAGTTTGATGATGAATATGAAGAAGCGGAGTATGAAGAAGATGACTCGGAAGAATTTGATGATGAGCCTGAATATGAAGAAGAATATGACGAATATCCGCCAACGTATTATCAAGAAGAACAGGTCAAGAAAACTCGTCATTAGACCTCTTTGTGCTCCGTCCTGTAACTAATAGACTGATTTAAAGCAATATAGAACCGGTTTGGCATCCTTAAAACTGAACAAGTCCATAACCAAACAGGAATGACTTAATCCACTCCGTTTAAAGATATCAAATCGGTTCTATAGTGTTCCTAAATTGTTTATAGATTTGTCGATTGACAACCACTATTGTATAATTGGGTTAAATTAAAAAATCTTACAAATGATTTAAAGTAGCGGATTAAGCGATGTTACTTGCACACAAGGTTGACAACTATCACTAATTTTACTATGATTTATTCTGGTTTATTATGAAACAGACGTGTTATTAGCACATAAAATAGAACTACGTCCCACACCGGTTGCATCATGACAGATGAAAATTTGTGAGATGGCAGTTCCCACGACTGATAGCAAGCTCATTATCATTGTTTCTGTTTAGAATTGCAAAACAAAAGGTGAAGTAACAGGGATATTAAATATTTATACCACTTATTTGACAACACTTCACGCGACGTAATTCATCATAAATCAGAATGAATCGTAGTAAAATGAGTGATTGTTGTCAACCCAACAGCCTTAAGAATACTTCCATGAGCAAATTTCCCCTACCTGATGACGTTACTGAAGTTGTAAGACGTTCGTTACTTGAAGATATTGGCACCGGAGACATCACTGCCCAACTCATTCCAGTGACGACAATGGCTAAGGCACAGGTAATTAGTCGAGAAGCTGCAATATTGTGTGGTACTGCGTGGTTTGACGAAGTTTATCAACAAGTTAATCCAGCAACTGAGGTGATCTGGTATGCTCAAGATGGTGATTTGGTGCAACCAAAACAGGTACTCTGTGAAGTGAGTGGTGACGCACGTACTTTGTTGACAGGTGAACGTAATGGATTGAATTTTTTACAATTACTCTCCGGTGTGGCAACCCAGACCTACCGTTTTGTCCAAACTCTCCAAGGGAGTAAAACCCAGATTTTAGACACACGTAAAACTTTGCCCGGTTTGAGAAAAGCTCAAAAATACGCGGTACGGTGTGGTGGTGGCAAGAACCATCGGATGGGATTGTATGATGCGTTTTTAATCAAAGAAAATCATATCCTTGCCGCGGGTTCTATCACTCAAGCCGTGCAAAATGCTCGTCAACTTGCGCCCCATTTACCAATCGAGGTGGAAGTAGAAACCTTAGTGCAAATCGAAGAAGCCTTGCAAGCCAATGTCGAAAGTTTACTATTGGATAATTTTAATTTGGATATGCTGAAAGAAGCAGTGCGTTTAGTCGGTGGTCGCGCCACATTAGAAGCCTCTGGCGGAATTACGCTACAATCGGTGAAGATTATTGCTGAAACGGGGATTAATTTTATTTCGGTGGGCTCATTGACCAAGGATGTGAAAGCCATCGATTTGTCAATGAGAATGCTCTAAAAAATCTTTAAAAAAGGGTGGTGGAGGCGGCGGGAGTTGAACCCGCGTCCGCAAGCCCTATGCCTTCAGCTCTACATGTTTAGCCAAGTCTTTAATTTAACCGATAGCATTCCGACTGGCAAGCCTGTCTAGCGGTGAGTCTAGTGAGTTTTAGCAGATTTGCCCTAGACATAACATTTCTGCGAGTATATGAGAAGTTACCCCTAAAGCTAAGTGCATACACACAGCTTAACCCAGAGGCTGGCTAATTAAGCAGCCAGTGCGTAGTTGTCGTCGTTGGCAACTAAATATTTTGCAAATGATTAACGAGATGTCTGCCTCTCGACATGCACTTCCAGATTCGCGACCCACGTCGAAGCCAATGCGCCCCCAAGTAGCGATTCAGATTGACCAGTATAATCTGATTTTAAAAATTAACACGAGATGTGCGAATAATTCTCACGTCGTCAACACAACTGCTTGATTGCTCAAGTCTTAGACCCGCTTCCACTAAGTCAGTTTTCTTACGTGCATTTAGAATCCCGCCGGATCGTGTCGTGGACTCCTACTTTCGTAGAACAAGCTTTATAGCCTTAACAACTATATCTTATGTCGTTAAATCATGGGACTACGTTTGTAAACAATGTCACAATAGGCTTGGTTCTCGCCGTAAAACACATTTGTTTTTTATAAAACGTAGTTCATGACTACATGCTTAATACTGTTACATTTCTGCTGAACACGGTTGAACATCGCCGCTCTTCCGTCCCAACAAATGCAGATGAGTTTTTAGGCTCATCAGGTCGTAACCGACAAAGCTCATAGAAACGACTCCATGAGCGCGCTAAAA